>NZ_JANZKZ010000001.1:0-300510 GCF_025770725.1 Sulfurospirillum oryzae
AATTGTTTCGTTGCAGGCATCCATGTTGGAATACAGCCTAAATGGGTACAAAGCCCTATCATGACAGCATAGTGTTTATTGCCCGCTACAATGTCACGTTTCTCGTTCTTAGGCATATCTGCACTTTTTCTCAAGATGAAAATAGGCTTGCCCCTCCATTGGATCGTTTGCACTTCTCCTTCTTTCATTGGAGAGAGATCAACGGTGATGAATCCAGCAGACTGTACACTTGGAAGTGGATCCCAAGTCTTTTTCATAGCGCCAAGGGCTATGACCCCACCTGCCGCTGCAAAACCGCTGAATGCCATGCCTATAAAGTCTCTTCTGCTTGTTTCAACAGCCATTCTTTGTTCCTTTCGTGTAGTATGAAATATTGAGAATTCTAGTTATTGGTAATTCGAAATGCAGAAAGGCTGTGGTGAAATATCACCACAGCCTTTATTTATAAGAAGCGATGGTAGTAGCAACTGCTTTTAAGTCATCATCACTTAATGCTGTTGCAATGGGTTTCATAACATTTTTCATAGGCCCACCCTCGCCATTTTTATAGCCATTAATTGAAGCTGTAATTTTTGCAACATCCCATCCCGCAATAATTTGCGATTTGTTCAATGCAGATTTTGAAGCTTTATCGCCATGACATGAAAAGCATTTGCTTTTGTAGATTCCTTCGCCATCAGCCGCCATAAGCGATACTGCTGCCACTGAGATGAGCATACACGCTATCTTCTTCATTCTTAAATCCCTCCATTCATTAATATTTTAATATATTTCTAATAATAGAGTGACATTTTATAACAGAGCGAGTTTCTTTTCAGTCGCTTTGTAAAAATAAACCATTTTAATCTTTAATTGCGTATCCTAAGTTACCAATTGTTTTAATAACATCATTTGTTATTTTTTTACGTAATTTAAAAACAAGATTTTTAAGTGCTGAAGGCGGAGCTTCTTCATAGATATAAAGCTTATCTTCAAGAATTTGCCTTGTAACTAAATTGCCTTTATGTGCCAATAATATTTCAATAAATTCGATCTCTTTTTGTGTTAATGTAATAGAGATATTGTCTTGTAAAAAAGTTTTATTCGTATAGTCGTAGAAGCTTGTATTGTTAATTTTGACAATGGTTTTTGACTTTTCCAGTAAAATGCTTGCACTGCTTTCTAAAAGTCTTGTCAAATCTCCTTCTTTAATCGGCTTTACAACATAATCAACTAATGAAAGTTTGATAGATTCTAGTAAAAAATCTTTGTCAGTATAAGCACTTGTAACAATAATGGGGATATCATGATTGTCTTTTCTAATATGCTTAATTAATTCGAGTCCATTTAATTTAGGCATTTTCACATCCGTAATAACAATATCAGGATGATGTTGGTTATAAAGCATTAAAGCCTCTTCACCATCAGATGCCGTGTAAACTTTATCGACATACAATAGTAAAACTTTTGCAAAACTATCTCTCAGATTTTTTTCATCTTCAGCAAGCAATAACGAACTATTTTTTAAAACAAATGCATATTTATCTAACAAAAATTTCCTCCATTTTGAATCTTGCCTTGAGAAATTGTAACACTTTTTTCTCTAAAAGAAAGCTATAATTCTCATAGTGTACTGTAATATTAGTCGCAAAAGGGAGTTTTTATATGATCGAAACAATTAACTTTACGAAACGATATATTATTGCACTTTCCATCATAGCACTCCTTTCTATTCTAGCCTATTACAATCTAAATCATCTTATCAGTAGCCAATCCAATGATGGAAAAATAATTAATATCAGTAGTAAACAAGGAATGCTTTCTCAACAAATTGCTCTGTATGCGATCTATTATAAAACGGATAATTTACGTACAAATATTGCGCTTATGGAAGAAGCTCATAATTTATTGATTTCGTTCCCTATGTCAAATGAATTGAAAAAAATTTATTTTGAAGAGCCGTTTTTCTTAGATAAAAATGTTAGAACCTACTTGTTTCATGCAAAGCGTTTTGAAGAAAATCGTGATGGAAGAAGTTTAACGTATATCTTACAAAACTCGCAAAAGCTTTTAGATAATTTAGATCTAGCTACTTCAATCTATGTTGCAACGACAGAATCAAATACAATAAAACTCAAAAACGTCGAATTTTTTATTTTTATTTTTACACTTGTAACGCTTTTTTTCGAGGCAATTTTCATTTTTAGACCAGCTACAAAGAAAATTACAGAAGTGACAAAAGAACTTATTAAACAACATGATTATGCCAATACTATTATTGAGTCCAATACAAATGCCATTGTAACACTTGATTCGTCACTTAGGATTCAAACGTATAATCATATGGCAGAAAAGATATTTGGCTACACAAAACAAGAAATTATTGGAGAACTTTTCTTCCCAAAAATAATCTCAAAAGAGTCTCTACCCGTAGAACAAGAAGGCATTTTAAATTTTAAAAAAATTCTTGAAATTGAGAATAAAGAAGAAGTACGCGAAATTAAAGCCGTCAATAAGAAAGGACAAATATTTCCCATTAGAATTTCATTTGGAATTAGTGGAGAAGAAAAAAATATGCTCATTATTAGTATGCAAGATATTTCAAAAGAAATACTCAAAGATAAAATTATGATGCAACAAGCTAAATTTGCAGCGCTTGGCGAGATGATTGCTATTATTGCACATCAATGGAGACAACCACTGGCTCAACTTAATTTTAATTGTATGTATATTCGAAAAAAACTCACGGATCCAGAGTTAATGGAAGAAACGGCTAAAAATGAAGAAATTATTCAATTTATGTCAGAAACTATCACAAATTTTGAAAATTTTTATAAACATGTAGATAACACTGTTTTTAACCCTATCATTTCGATTAAACAGACGCTTGTGCTGCTTGAATCTTCTTTAAAACTTTATCAAATCAAACTTATTCAGAAAATTGACTCAAAAATGAATATTTTTGGTAATTCAAATAGCCTGTCGCAAGTCATTTTGTCGATTATCCAAAATACAATTGATATTATTAAAAGCTCTGACATCAAAGATCCTTTTATTCAAATTACCCTCGAAAACTCAGATAAGTTTGTTGTTCTAACAATCACCGATAATGCAGGAGGAATTCAAACTCCTTTAATCAATGATATTTTCAAGCCTTTTCATAGCAATAAAAACAAGCTCTCTACAGGGATTGGTCTTTACATGTCAAAATTAATTATAGAAAATCAATTTCACGGAATAATAAACGCTAAGAACACTCATTGTGGTGCTCAATTTAATATATTACTGCCTTCTTGCTGCGATAATATGTAAATATATGCTTTTTTTACTACCTAATTTTAACTCATAAAATTCTAGCGACTCAAAAGAAACTGACTCTATTATAGAATTCCATAGTCAACTTAAAGTGTTAAATTAATGTTAAATAAAAAGAATAAAGAAGATACTGGCCATATCGCTCTTTATGACAGTTGTTTAGCATAATCTTATGTTTTTAAAGGAGGATATATGGAAAGAGGTTTCAAACTTCTATCATCGCTTGTACTCTCTAGTACTCTCTTAACAACAGTATCTATTGCTGCTGGTGGAGATGGGACTTTAGATAAAGTGATGAAAGAAAGAGGTCTAAGCGAAGCAGATGTCGTTCGTGCTGCAAAGACCTATAATCCAACGGGCGTACATGACAAATACCTCATCTTTAGTTCAGGTGGGCAATCTGGACAGGTATTAGTTTATGGTGTTCCTTCGATGAGGATACTAAAGTATATTGCTGTATTTACGCCAGAACCATGGCAAGGATATGGTTTTGATGAAGAAAGTAAAAAAGTACTTGACCAAGGTAAGATTAGAGGTAAAGACATTACTTGGGGTGACACACACCACCCAGCGCTTTCTGAAACAGATGCCAAAGTTGATGGTAAATGGCTTATTATTAATGATAAAGCCAACCCAAGATTGGCAGTTATTGATTTGAGCGATTTTGAAACAAAACAAATTGTTGTTAACCCTGTATTTAAGTCTGAACATGGTGGTTCATTCTTTACACAAGACTCTGAATGGATCATCGAAGCAGCACAATATGCGGCGCCATTTGACAATAATTACCATCCGATTGAAGACTATAAAGAGAGCTATCGTGGTGGTGTAACCATGTGGAAATTCGATCCTAAAAAAGGTAGAGTTCAAGAAAAAGACTCTTATACCATTGAGCTTCCTCCCTATATGCAAGATTTAAGTGATGCGGGTAAAAAAGTAAGTCACGGTTGGGGCTTTACCAATTCATTTAACTCAGAAATGTACACCGGCGGAATTGAAGTAGGTATGCCACCTAATGAAGCGGGTATGAGCAGAAACGATACAGACTACCTTCACGTATACAATTGGCAAAAACTTGCGGAACTTGCAAAAGATCCAAAAAATGTCAAAGTGATCAATGGTCATAGAGTTGTTCCTATGGAAGTTGCTGTCAAAAATGATGCTCTTTTCCTTATCCCTGAGCCTAAATCTCCACACGGTGTCGATGTTGATCCAACAGGTGAATACATTGTAGTCTGTGGAAAATTAGATACACACGCATCGGTGTATAGTTTCTCAAAAATTCAAGCATTGATCAAAAATAAAGATTATGCCGGTAAAGACCCATACGGTATTCCTATTCTTGATATGAAAAAAGCTTTACATGGTCAGCTTGAATTAGGCCTTGGACCATTGCATAATCAGTATTCACCTGTTGATGGGGAAATTTACACCTCATTGTATGTGGATAGTCAAGTTGTAAAATGGAATTTCAAAACCTTAAAAGTATTAGATCGCGTCAATGTTCACTATAACATTGGACACTTAGCGGGTATGGAAAGTAATACGGCTGATCCACAAGGTGAGTATATTATTGCACTTAATAAATTATCAATTGATAGATTTAATAATGTAGGACCTCTACATCCACAAAATCATCAGTTAATTGATATTCATGGCAATAAAATGGATCTTCTTGTTGATATGCCTATCCCTCTTGGAGAACCACATGATGCTGTAGGTATTCGTGCGGATAAACTTCATCCAAAAGTACGTTACGAAATGGGTACAAATTCTCGAACAGAGCAAATCAGTGAAGGAAAAACACTGGCTGGACAAGAGAGAATTGAACGTAAAGGTAATGATGTAAAAGTCTATGCAACGCTTGTACGTTCACATATTAACCCAGAGCGAATTACCGTCAATAAAGGTGATAACGTCACAATCTATATGACAAACCTTGAGCGCGCAGAAGATGAAACACATGGTTTTACAGTGGATAACTACAATGTTCATGCATCCGTAGAGCCAGGTAAAGTTGCAACTGTTAAGTTCAAAGCTGATTTAGAAGGTGTTTTCCCTTACTACTGTACAGAATTCTGTTCTGCACTTCACTTAGAAATGATGGGTTATTTAATGGTTAAAGACCCTAACAAAAAATATGAAAGTGCACAAAAACTCAAAATGGCAACGATGAGTAAAGAACAACTCAAAGCTGAATACGACAAAACGGTTGCAGTCAATAAAGCAACAGATGATGTTATTCAAAGTGTTGTGAAATTCCTCAAAGAGAACCATTATGAGAAACACGATGTTGTCAAAAACCTTGTAACAGACGCGCTTGATCAGTACGGCAAAATTCCTGAGCAGAAAAAACTCTCAGATGCTGCTGTCAAAGAAGGCGATTTTGAAAAAGCTGTCTTATTTGAAAATATGATCTGGCAATACATGGTTAAAACAGCAGACGTTGGTATCAGAGCTAAAGACTTACTTGTTAAGTTCGTTGCAACCAAACAGTCTCCAGAAGCTGCCAAAGGTGAAACTGCCTTTAATGAAGGTGGATGTTCAGGTTGTCACGTTATTGGAAAAGTAAGTTCAGGTCCAGATCTTACTGGTGTATTGGGTCGTCATGAAAATGGTGAAAAATGGGTAGCTGATTTTATCAAAAACCCAAAAGACAAGTTTGAAGACCCTTATGTCAAAGCGATGATTGACTACTTTAACTTGAGAATGCCAAACCAAAACATGAAAGATCCTGAAGTAAAAAGCATTATTGAATATCTAAAATGGATTGACAGTAACGCTAATTTATTTTAAATTTCATATCTTCAACCCGCAAAGATTCGATCTTTGCGGGTTGACATGTGTCAATGTTAAAAATAAGAATTCAAGATACACTATTTTTATCTAAAGATTTAACGTTAGTTTTTAGCTAAGGATATTAAGGAGAAAAAATGAATCAAAGTTTACTAAAATCAAAAATCTTTGCAGGTATTGCATTGGTGATCATGACACTGTCATTTACATTCCCAATGATCAGTTTTCATGGTGTGCTGAATAAAATTGATGCCGGTAAAAAAGAAGAAATTTCATCTTTCCAAAAAATCGTTTGGGGAATATATAATCAAGGTAGATATAAAAGCACTACTACCCCTAAAGATGCCCACAACAACTTGGACAAAATGATTGTAAGCTCTTCAGAAATTGGTGTCGCATCACTTCCTATTTGGTCATGTTCACTTGAAGCTCCAAACTATCCAAAAGAAGCCTTCCCCGAAGGCATTCCTGTCTTTTTTCACTTTGATGGATTTAGTGGTGAAGTGCATGAGATGAATACGATCAATCACTACATTGGTATGGATCCTATGTGGAGAGGCGGTATATTAGAGCGTGAAATTGGTATTTATGCCTTATTATTTTTAAGTTTGATTATGGTCTATTTTATTGCTTATAATCAAAAAGTGATGAGCTACTTTATGCTCATTCCAACTTCATTACCCTTGCTCTTTATAGCAGATTATTCTTATTGGCTCTATTGGTTTGGACATAATCTTCATGACTGGGGTGCTTTTAAAATCAAACCATTCATGCCTACCGTTTTTGGTGATGGAAAAGTAGCACAGTTTACAACACATTCTTATCCAGCCATCGGGTTTTATGGCTTAGTTCTTATCGGTATCTTTTCGCTGCTTGCTATCTTGGCACGAAGTAAAGCGATGAAAGAAATTGGTCAATAAATATTATGAAACAACTTCTTTTTCTCGCTTTTTTAACACTGTCAACACTCTATGCCAAGAGTGACTTTATATATGAAACAAGAGAAGAAGTCGTTCCATATACAGGCCCTATTAAAGAAACGCATAGAAGTTCTATCCAAGATATTATTGATAATGCCAAAGAGGGCTCTATCATAAAACTTAAAGCTGGTATTTATGAGGGCAATATTGTTATTACTAAACCCCTGAGCATTATTGGAGCCGAAGAAGGTGTCATTATAGATGGATTAGGCGTTGGAAGTGTTATAACGATCAAAAGCTCTTATGTAACCTTGAAAAATCTTACGATTCAAAATAGTGGTGAAAGATCTGACGTTCTTGATGCTGCAATAAATATGACAGGCGATACGACAACAGGGGCACTTGTTCAAAATGAAGTGAGCCATTGCAAAATCCTAGATTCCCTTTTGGGTATCAATATGGAAATAGTCAATAATTCACTCATTAAAAACAATTATATCACGTCAAAAAATTATGAACTTGGACTCCGAGGAGATGGTATAAGACTATGGTATAGCAATGACAATATGATTCAAAAAAACCATCTGTATCGATCCCGTGATATGGTCGTTTGGTATTCACATGGCAATACCATTGAAGAAAATTTAGCTGAACATGGAAGGTATTCACTCCATTTTATGTATGCAGGCAAAAATTTTGTCCACAACAATACCTTTCAATACAATTCTGTCGGTATTTTTTTCATGTATTCTAACGATACGATTGCAACAGGAAACGTCATTACCAATGCACTTGGTGCTACGGGTATTGGTATTGGGCTCAAGGACTCTTCTAACTTCACAATTGAAAACAATACCATTGTCTACAATGCACAAGGTATGTACATTGATCGCTCTCCTTTTGAGCCAGATTCGCATCTTTGGATTCGAGGTAATCAATTTTTATTTAACTCCGAAGCATTGCATTTTCATTCGCTGTGTGAAAATGGAATATTTGAAAGTAACATTGTCAAAGGCAACATTGAAGATGTTGTGAACGACTCACGCAGTAGTGATAATTTTAAAAATGAATTTACGAAAAATTATTGGGACAACTATGAAGGTTTTGATACGAATATGGATGGTTATGGGGATAACCCTTATCGTGTTTATCAGTATGCTGATAAGCTATGGGCGTACAACCCCTCTGTAAAATTCTTTTACGGTTCACCCGTTATGACTTTATTAAACTTTTTGTCGAAATTGGCTCCATTTTCAGAACCAATTTTCTTATTAGAAGACAAAAAACCTAAGTTTACACATTAATTGGAGAGAAGATGGCATTACATGTAAAGCAAGAAAGAAGAGAATTTATCCACTATTCTACACTGGGTGTTTTAGGGCTAGTACTTGGTGGAGGTGTTATTGGAGCACCTTATCTTAAAGGAAGAGAAACCCATTTAAGACCTCCTGGAGCTGTGGAAGAAAATAGGTTTTTATCGCTTTGTATTAAATGTGGACAATGTTTACAAGTATGCCCATACCATTCGATTAAATTGGCAGATTTTGCAAAGGGATATGGCATGGGAACACCTTATATTGAAGCAAGAGAGCGAGGCTGCTACCTTTGTGGCGCACTTCCTTGTGTTCTAGCCTGTCCAACAGGTGCATTAGACCATCATGCTGAGAAACCTGAAGACGTTAAGATGGGAATAGCTGTTTTCGCATTTCCAGAAACATGTTTAGCCATAACAAGAACCATCGTACCGAAAAATCAAATCGAACGAATTTATAGCCATCCACATACGCGTAATTTGGAAGAAAATGTCCTTAAAAAACTCTCAACATACGAGGGCAAAAGCTGCACCATTTGTGCGGATATGTGTCCATTTCCTAATCCTTTGAATGCTATCGAAATGATCGTCACAGAAGATGGAATTAAAAAACCGCAAATCAATCAAGGGTGTGTTGGCTGTGGCGTATGTGAAGAGCTTTGTCCAGCATCTTCGCCATCCATTGTTATTAAACCACGCGAAACTTACGAAACATTTTACAAAAAGGAGCAAGTATGAAAAAATATTTCATTCTTAGTTTATTCATTTTATTAACCTTCAATGCCTGCTCGGACAAGAAAGAAGAAAAAAATGTGCAAGCAGTTGAAAAAAATGTATCGCAACAAGCTGGGAAAATTGAAGTAATTGAAAATGATAATTTTAAAGAGGAAAAAGTTCAAGTCAAAAAAGATGACAGCAATGAGAGCAAAAACTTCTATTACGATTATCATCAAGAGGCAAAAGCTCATGCACAAAAAGAAGAAGAGAGTAACTATACACCGCTAGGTGCAGTGCTTAAAGCAAGAAGTCCTTATGAACATGTTGAAGTTGGTCTGCTTGTGAATCAACTCAGTAAAAATTTTATTGTTAAATGTTCTGCGTGCCATAATCATTATGCCAATGGTATCATTGGACCATCACTCCTAAGTAAGGACAGTGCCTATATTTTCAAAACGATCTCTCAATATAAAACGGGAGAGAAGAAGAACGTTCTCATGAAAGAATTAGTTGAGCAAATGGACGATAAAGAGATCAAAGCATTAGCAGATGAAATTTATACATTTAATCAAGAAGTTAAAAAATTAAAAGAGAGACAAAAATGAAAAATATTATTGTAGGAGTAATCACATTTGTGATTCTTGGAAGTATGGTTTATACAGTCAGTCAGGGTACTGCATTTCAAGGTGGACAAGCAGCTAAAATTATTGAGAATGTATCAAAAACTCAAACTACGGTATCTCAGCAAAAAACTCAAGTAGCTACAGAAAAAAGCGATAGAGATATAGAAGCAGAAAAGATCAAATCGCTTAAAGATAAAGCGGGTAATGCTGCCGCATTTAAAGTAAGTGAAAATTATAAACGAAAATGCGCTTCTTGCCATGGCGCTACAGGTGAAGGTGCGGTTGGACTTCCTCTTTTTGGCCAAAGTGCAGAACAACTCTATTCCAAATTACTTGAGTTCAAGAGTGGAAAAAGAGACAACCCTATTATGAAAAATGCCATCATGAATCTCAATGAAAATGACTTTAAAGAACTTTCTGCCGAAATTGGTGACTTTAAGGCAAGATCCGAAGCATTAAAATAACCAAAGGACATCACGTGAGTAGTAAATACGAAGAGCGAAAAACGATTGCTAAAACATCATTTTTTTCTACATTTGTTGATGAGTCAAGAGATGGGAAAAAGATGTTAAGTATAAGAGCTATAAGGTGGATTGTTATTATTAGTATTCATCTATTGTTCTTTTTGTCATTTAAAATTGATATACAAATACTTGAAGGAACACTCAATGGATCGCGATTTTTAGGATTTCATCTTATTGATGTTTTTACAACATTAGAAGTTTTTGCAGCCACATACCACATGCCGATCAATATGATTATTGGAACGGTAAGTATTTTAATCGTCTATTTACTCGTTGGTGGAAGAACGTATTGCTCATGGGTATGCCCTTATGGGTTACTCAGCGAAATTGGTGAGAAACTGCATAGTATCTTAGTCCAAAAAAAGGTTATTAAGGAAAGAGTTTTTGATTATCGTATAAAGTATATTTTCTGGGGGATTTTTCTAACCCTTGCCTTTACAAGTGGTTACTTAGTCTTTGAACTCTTTAATGTTGTTGGTATTTTAAGTCGTTTTATAACCTATGGGTGGAGTGCTGCTCTGGCTTGGGTCATAACTGTTTTTTTAATTGAAGTTTTTTTTGCAAGACGTGCATGGTGTAAGTATATCTGTCCTATTGGAACAACGTATGGCTTTGTTGGTGTTGTGAGTGCCTCAAGAATAGAATGGAATGATAACTGCGATCATTGTATGGTGTGCCATGATGTTTGCTTTGAAAATCACATTTTGGAACTAACAAAACCACAGTACGATAAGCAACATAAAGAACTTGGCATTAAAAAAGAAATTGTGACAAGTGGCGATTGTACACTATGCGGACGTTGTATTGATGTATGTCATTCTGATGCATTGAATTATACTTTTAGATTAAAGAGTCTCCTATGATAGAAATTCACAATGTCAGTAAAAAATTTGGCAATGTCCTCTCGTTAGATGATCTAACATTGACATTAAATAAAGATGATTGCGTTGCGCTTATGGGGCCTAATGGAGCGGGAAAAACTACTTTAATCAGGTTAATACTAGGCTATTACCATCCTAATAGTGGCACGGTTCTGGTTAATGGACTTGATCCGATTAAAGAGAGGATACAGGTATTACAAAACATTAGTTTTGTTCCACAATTACCTCCTCCGATTAAATTAAATTTGGATGAACTTATCAGTTATGCTTGTAAAAGTACCAAAATAGAAAGAGATGCTATCATCCATTTTGCGAAGGAAATGGAGCTTGATATTGAACCAAATTTAAGTAAATCATTTTTTAAATTAAGCGGTGGCATGAAACAAAAAATGCTAATAGCGATCAGTCTAGCACGTCAAAGCGACATTATTATTTATGATGAACCAACAGCCAATCTCGATCCAAAAGCACGAGATAATTTTCATCGCCTCTTAAAAAAAGAGACACGTTCTAAAATTGCATTGTTCGTTACCCATCGCCTTGATGAGATGAAAGAACTGGTCAATCGACAAATCTATATGGATTTAGGAAAGGTGTTGAGCGATGAAAAGATTTAATGCACTCTTCCTTTTTTTACTGATGATTTTAATTTCAGGATGCGACACAAAGATAGACTTGAGTCCAAAGAAAGTTCATTGGGATCGCGATATGTGTGAGCGCTGTAAAATGGTTCTAAGCGATCGTAATTTCTCAGCACAAGTCATTAATCCAACCAATGGTAAAAGCTATGTTTTTGATGATATTGGCTGTGCTATTTTATGGTTTGAAGAAAACAACATAAAATGGAAAGACAAAGCTGTAATATGGGTTAATGATGCAAAAACAGGTGCATGGATAGACGCGCGAAAAGCATTTTATGATGTTGCCAACATAACGCCCATGGCATACGGATTTGGTGCGCATGCCATGAAATCAGCCATTAAAGAAGGTCAAGAAATGATTGATTTTGAAGAAGTCTCTAGAAGAGTTATTAAAATAGGCAAATGATGATGCAAACAAATTATCTCAATTTATTCTATGATTTATTGAATCAATAATGGAGCTTTTTTGTGAAAAATAAAGTTTTAATTTGGGTACTTATTTTATTTCCCATCATCGTTCTTAGTGGATTCTTTTGGACGTTACATGTAAAACAGCAATTGCCAACAGACATCAGCAACAGTGACAAAAAAGCATTGGAATTTAAAGACAATACCATCCAATGTCCACAATGCCACATGTATCTTGCGAGCGCAAAATATACGGCGCAAATTATTACTCAAGATTCAAAAACACATTTTTTTGATGATGTGGGTTGTGCTATTTTATGGCTTAAAGAACAAAAGACAGAACCACAGTCTATCACTTTTTGGATATTCAGTAATGATACACATCACTATATAGACGCTTTTAAAGCATTTTATTCTATCAATGATATTACACCAATGCATTATGGATTTGGTGCATACGAACAGGAAAAAGAAGGCTTTATCGACTTTACTGAAATGCGCCTTCGTATGCTTCGAGGTGAAAATATGAGTGATCTTAAAATTCGAAAAAAACTAATAGGACATTAAGATGAAAAATTTATTGCTAATTGCTTTTCTCGATATCAAAGAGTCTGTAAGAGCACGTTGGTTTATTGTTTATACATTGGTTTTTGGAGGTCTTATTGCCCTCTTTTTTATTGCAGGCGTGACAGAATCGCAAGTTATGGGATTTAGTGGACTTAGTAGATTATTGCTGATGTATATACAAGTTACGATTGTTATTCTGCCTATTTTTATTCTTATCACTACTGTACGTTCCATTTCAGGCGATAGAGACAATCATATATTAGAGTACATGCTTTCATTCCCTATCTCTTTGCCACAATACTATTGGGGGAAAATTATTGGAAGATTTACAACTGTTTTTTTACCTGTCTTCTTTGCAATGATTCTTGCATTAATTATTGGAACTATAAAAGGTGCCAATATTCCTTGGAATATTTTTCTACTCTATTCTGGTCTACTTTTTGCCCTTAGTGCGGCTTTTTTAGGAATATCATTTTTAATATCTTCTGTTGTCAAATCTTCAGAAGTTGCGTTGGGACTTTCATTTTTTGTTTGGATTGTTTTGCTTGCTTTTATCGATATTGCCTTAATTAGCCTTATGATGCAACACCGTTTGAGCGAAGAAATTATCATTGCTATCTCACTTGTCAATCCAATGGAGATTTTTAGAGTTGCCGCGATCAGCCTTTTTGACCCAGAACTAACGGTTATGGGACCTGTCGCCTTTTATATTTTAGATAACATCCATCTTTCTGTCTTTATTTTATTTTCTATTCTATACCCTATCCTTTTAGGCTTGGGATTTGCATTCTTTGGGTTTAACATATTTAAAAAAACAGATTTAGTGTAGGAGAAAAAATGATTAAAAAAATATTGATTGTTGCTTTAGCAGTAGGTGCTCTCTTTGGAGCTAAA
Source organism: Sulfurospirillum oryzae (assembly GCF_025770725.1). Taxonomy (NCBI): domain Bacteria; kingdom Pseudomonadati; phylum Campylobacterota; class Epsilonproteobacteria; order Campylobacterales; family Sulfurospirillaceae; genus Sulfurospirillum; species Sulfurospirillum oryzae. The sequence continues at coordinate 13,578 of NZ_JANZKZ010000001.1, forward strand.
ATGGAAATTACAAAAGATACAACATGTCTTATACGAAAAATCAAAGTCTATCAGGCACCAGAATGGGCTGCAACAATTCAAGTAAGAAGTGGTGAAGTCATCTATTTTTCAAGCCCAAAATCCATGTTTGAATTCTATTTTGAACCATCACGTTGGCCAGAATACCAAGTAAAACAAAATGACGATATGCGCATCAATGTAACGGATTATGAAACACTAGAAAAAATTCCTGCACGCGAAGCATTTTATGTCTATGGAAGCCAAAAAACAAGTCCAGCAGGAGACGATTTACCCGCTTTTGCAAGCAAAGAGAAAGCAGAAAAATTTGCAAAACAATATGAAGGAAGAAGAGTTCTTGATTTTTCCCAAGTTTCCAATGGGCTAATCAATCTTTTGAACAACAAACTGCGCTAGAACATGCAATGAGAGACGACCCATCTCTCATTGCATAATTTATTTTTAAAAGACAATGAGAAATTTTATATTTGATAGGAAATTTTCCTTTAACACCCACTCAAAATTCGATTGCGGTGATCAATCCTCGGTCTTTGCAATGCTTCAATAGTTTGACTATCAATTTCCCATTCAAGTTTAACGGTTTCATCGGGAATGCGCCTAATTTTCACATTGGGCTTTTAAAAGAATTTTATATGGCGAAAATTATACTTCACCAACAAAATAAAATAGGTATTAACGTTATTTATCAGTGCTAAAGTTTGCAGAAATACGATATTGTTAGTTTTTAAGCTTTCTTTATAAGGTGAAAAGCAAAAGTTAAAATTCCCATTTACTTTTGTTCAATAATGCTATTAATATCTTTTATAATCTTGACGTGCAAATTACTATTCGAAGAGTCTATTAGTAATTTGCACTGTTGAAATTGCATTTTTAGGTGAGCCATCAATGAGTTTATCTGAATATGTTAAATAAACAAGAGTATTACGTTTTGGATCATAAAAGCGGACAACTTGAATATGCTTGAATAAGAAAGAAGTTGATTCTTTGAAAACGCGCTCGCCATCATTTTTTTTAGATTGAACATCTTGAGGCAAATTAATCACCCCTGTTTGCCTGCAAGCAATAGATGCATCAGAGGTATCTTCTGCAACACCAAACGTACCTTTCACGCCTCCTGTCTTTGCGCGCGATAAATGGCATGAAACTCCTGGTATTTTAGGATCGTCGAACGCTTCAACTAAAATTTTGTGATTAGCGCCAACCAGTACAAAAGCTGTATCGACAGATCCAATTTCTTCTGCATTCATTGATATCGTAGAAATCAACAATATGATACTAAAGCCTTTAACTAAGTTTGTTATGTTTAAAGCCATTTTGTATTCCTCTATAATGTTCTCATTAATGAAATTATACATAGCATTAGTAAACATAAGATTCAACAAACTAAGTTTAGCTCAATGTGTCTAACCTTTGTGTCTAAAACTTATTATTATGACAGTATAGTGCAAAAGAAAACCACTATTAATGATGTTGAATAAAATACTAAAAGCTCTATTTTATGGGATTTTTTGAAGTTTTAGGAGTGGTGTCAAGAGGGGGACTCGAACCCTCGACCTCCGGCTTATGAGTTTGATAATACGAAATACAGAGCCTATCGAAAGTCCTACCCAGTCGTGCATTAGGCATTTTTATTGGGTCTTTTTTTGAGCCAAATTTTAAAGGCACTGCACCCGTTCCTAGTATAAAATTAAGCTGGATATGGATGAGTCTTTGAAGGAAAAAACTGCCTTATTGGGAAACTATTCAGTCAATTTTCATGAAATAATAATTTCATAACGTGTATTTTTGCCTTTTGTTTCAGGATCCACTCGAATACATCCAAAATCAACTAACTCTTTTAAATCTCTAACTGCCGTTCTTGGACTTGCTTTTGTAATAGCAATGTATTTTCGTTTTGTAATGCCACCTTCAAAATTTTCCATTCCTATATCCAGAACCTTATTAAGCACTTTAATTTCTCTTGCATTAAGTCCAGTATTGCGATGATTATCCCAAAATTTTGTCTTATCAATGATGTAGCCCAAACTCTTTTTCGCATCTTCCAAAGCGTGAAGGAGCGTTTTTAAAAACCACTCAATCCATACGGTAATATCAATACCTTCATCACTTTCTTTGATCGGTTTTAAGCCCGTAGTAGCATCAAGAACTTCATAATATCCTCTTCTATCTTTGAGAATGGAGGTTGACATCGAATAGAGTTTAGAGAAATTTGAACGTTCAATTTTAGATAAAACCAAATCTGTAATAGCCCTTGTTATTCTTCCATTACCATCATCGAAAGGATGAATAACCACAAACCATAAATGCGCAATAGCCGCTTTAATAAGAGTCGAATCTTGCTTATTAAACCAATTTAAAAATGCGTTCATTTCATCTTTCAGTGTATCGCTTGGCGGTGCTTCATAGTGTACTTTTTCTCTACCGATGGCACCAGAGACTACTTCCATTTTGGAAGAACCTCTAAAATCTGCCACAATAATCTTTTCAAATCCACTGTATCCTCTTGGAAAAAGTGCATTGTGCCATCCAAAGAGACGTTTTAAGGTAAGATCTCCTTCATAATGAGTATTTGCATCTATTAAAATATCAATGATGCCATCTGTGTGTGTATCAGCAACTCTGCTGTGTTCCATATTAGCGAGCCCTAGTTTTCTACCAACCGAAGCTCTAACACTCTCTCGATTGAGAATTTCTCCTTCAATAGCAGAACTGTTCAAGACTTCACTCGATAAAGATTCCCACTGCCTCATACGAAGTGTTTCATCATTTAAAAATCGTGTAAATGCAATGAGATAGCCCTGCTCCCTACTAATACTCTGCACAAGTGGTTCTATGCTTTTGGCATCATACGTAAAATGAGGATAGTTCGTTTTTTGCCAAATCCAGCGTGCTGATTGTTTCACTAGGACTCCTCTGTAGGTTATTTTAACGCTATTATATCCATTTTGGCACGAATATATATAAAATAAGAGCCATATTTGGCTTTAATATAACAATTATACGTGCCATTCTTTTATTTTAAATATAGTACAACGTATTCTCAAAAGTGCTACAGGGTGGTTTAAAGCATTTTTCACTTTCTCATTCAATACAGGGCTTAGAACGGGTGAAGCTTTGGCTTTACAGTGGGGTGATATTGATTTCGAGAACAACACCATCACTCTTCAAAGAAGTCAAAGGCACGGTGTCTTGAAGTCAACTAAGACAAACATTGTCAATACCGTTTATATGCCCTCACCTGTTAAAGAAGCGTTAGAACTTCACAAGCAAACTGCAAAGAGTGATTTGTGGGTCTTTCCTAACGAAAATACGCTGCAACCCTACTTCGAGTCACGTCCTATCGTTAAAACGTATTTAAAGCCCCTTTTAGAGCGTTTAAACATCACTTACAAAACGCTCTATGCTACTCGCCACAGTTTTGCGAGTTCAGTTGTTGAGAATAATATGCCAATTACTCTTGCTCAAAAGTATTTAGGGCATACAAAACTCTCTACTACTATGGATTATTACGTGAAAAATGGCTTGATGGATGTTGCGAATATTGATAAGGGAATTGATAGGTTGTTTGCGTAAGTGAGGTAGGGAGTTTTTAGGAGAGAGTTAACCCGTTAACCCGTTGGATATGCGGCCTAACGGGTTAATATAGAGAATCTATAAAAATGAAATACTTTTTCCTTTTAAATTATAATTTCTATATAATAGCTTTAGTAAAATATAAAAAGGAAAATACTTAATGAAAGATTATAGTAGACCTTTGCATGAAATTCCTCTTGCATATGATTTTTTAACTAGAGTTCTAAAATTAGCAGAATCTGAGAAAACTGGAGATAAAGCTCTAAAAATAACAACTGCAGAACAGTTATTAAAAAATGCAAAAACAAAATCAACTTTAAACGATGATAGCGTTAGACATCCTTCTTATATGGCTAAAAAAGACCGCCAAAAATTAAGAACAACAATTTTCGAAGAATTAATTACACAAAAAAGATTAGATAATGATGATAATATTAAACTTGGCGATGGTGGTGCCTTACCCAAAAGTGATTTAAAATTTGAATCCCAAGCCTTTATAATAATAGGTCTTCCTGCAGCAGGGAAATCTACAATTGCAGAAAAGATAGCAGATACTTATGGTGCCTGTATACTAGACTCCGATTATGCAAAAAGAAAATTTCCTGAATTTACGTGTCCTCATGGAGCATCAATAGTTCATGAAGAATCATCACTAGTTATATTAGGAGATGATAAAATGCCTGACGAGCTTTCGGTTAAGGAATACATGATATTGCAAAAAGCCAATATTATTATTCCAAAAATTGGATATAATGTGGACTCAATAAAGACTATGAGAGATTATCTAATATCTAAAAAATATAAAGTTCATTTAATTCTTGTCAGTGTAGATAAAGAAACTTCTACTAAAAGAGCCTTAGATAGATTTGTAAGAACTGATAGGTATGTACCTTTAGCTTTAATATTTGATACATACTCAAATGATCCAATGCTGACTTACTATAGACTAAAAGATTGTGAGAACTGGGGATCAATTGGAAAAATATCTACAGAAGGAGAACATCCTGAAGTAATATACAATAAAAATAATAGTCCTGTAGAAATATGGAGTATAAAAGATGAATAAAATGAGAAAAAAAAATTTATTTAAAACTAAAACTGGGGGGAGAAATAAAAATTTTATAAAAGCCTTTGCTTCTACTCCTAGAATAGAAAGAATGGCAGTTTATATAGAGAACCTTAACATGATTTACAAACAAGATATACTTGAAGCTAAATTATTTTCAAAAGAATCATCTAAAGATAGAGAAGAAATACTCAGAGTCAAATATGCTAAATATAATGTAAAAAGAATGTAGAGATAATTTGAAAAATAGGTTGTCTAATTAAACCGAATTTTATATTAAGTATATCTTATACATATTCTTCAAGCCATTCTATATCTTCAAAACTAAAACCGTGTCTAAGTAGCAACATTTCTTTTTCAGTATTTGTACCATATTTTATATAATTTTTTATTATTAGAACCCTATCATCATCACAGTTTTTTTTCATAATAAATTTGTAATGCAACGCAAATTGGATCAGCTAAAGATAAAAATATAACTTTGTCTAAATTAAAGAAGCGCTACAATTTCACAAGTAAACTGCCAAAAGTGAATTATGGGTCTTTCCTAATGAACAAACGCTTCAACCATACTTCGAGTCACGTCCAATCGTGAAAACGTATTTAAAGCCCCTTTTAGAGCGTTTAAACATCACTTACAAAACTCTCTATGCCACTCGCCACAGCTTTGCAAGTTCAGTTGTTGAGAATAATATGCCTATTACGCTTGCTCAGAAGTATTTAGGACATACTAAGCTCTCTACTACTATGGATTACTACGTTAAAAATGGCTTGATGGATGTGGCGAATATTGATAAAGGGATTGATAGGTTGTTTGCGTAGTTAAGAGTTTTTAGGTGAGTACTGACCCGTTGGATGTTGAGTTCTGACGGGTTCGCAATGGTTTTTGTTCTTTGTTAATAATTGCATCAACGCAGAGTCTCATTGTAATTAAATCATGGTAAATACCAATCAACTAAATGTCGAATATAGGCAGGTGCTTGCTCAACTTCTTTTTTGAATATTATATTTTCTTCATTGATAGACTGAATATATGGACTGATTTCAGTAACATTTTCAGGAGGAATTCCGTATCTCATTAGAAGCATATGCGCTGTATTATTCGTGCCAAATCGTAAGAGCTCAATCATTTTTTTTGCTCGCTCATCTTGCGTATCTTCTTGATAAATCTTAAATGTAGCCATAAAAACATCAGATAACGAGAAAGATATCACTTTATCAAAATAATCATAGGTATCAAAGATAACAGCATCATAACTTACATTTTTTGCTGGAATATCTTTAAATAACGAATACTCTTTTTTAAGAGTACTTTTAGGTAAAGATTCTGCAGGTTGCGAAAATCCAGCCATTCCCTTATGTTTTTCATCACGTTTTGAAAGATTACTATATATAATGCCCACAATTTCACGGAATGATCGACCTTGGATCATTTGTAAAAATATTGAAATTGCCTTACGAAATACTGCATTTTCTCCATCATATAATTGTCGATTTATTGAAGCTTCAAATATAATACGAAAGGATTTTTGTATTTGTTCTTTATATTGTTGATTCCAAACACCAGTAGTATTTTCTTTAATGGTATGACCTTCTCTATAAAGGATATCTAAAATAATTTTCGCATGATTTAGGACATTTGGACTGGATAATCTTTCCACTGTTGAGATTGGAATATGCTTCTCATCATCAAAAGTTTCAGAACGTATGGCTTCTATTAATTCCTTAGAATCTGAATTCAAATCATCAATTGGAGTGTCAATAACTGATTTTTCATCTAATACAAAATCATCATTTATACGTTCCATAAAAATTTTAGGACGTTTTGTAAAAACATAGCCATAATCAAACTTGTTTTCCATAGATGATCGCCCTGCTCTGCCTATCAAATTCTTAAATGCAAGTGATCTATCCTGCTCATTTTCACCGATAAGACGATTGGATTCTAGCCACACAATATCAAATGGCATATTTACACCTTGAGCTAAGGTGCTTGTTGCAAAACAAATTTTTGCATATCCATTTCTAATAAAATCTTCAACAAGAAATCTCACTTCAAGAGGTACTGAACCATGATGAATCACAACTCCTCTTTGTAAAAGTGAAACTAGTTTCGAATTATGACCATTTTCATCAGCTCCTAATAAATGTGCTATGGTATTAATTATTTCTACAGCATGCTCATTTATAATTTCAGGGAAAGTATTGATATATTTTTCAAAATTTTCGAGATACGTTCCATTATATATTGAGGCTTTGGAAACAAAAACTAAAACTGTATGATCTCCATTAAATGCAAAATCTTCAAATTTCCCTTGGAATTCAATACAATTTTTTTGCATGTGCCCATTTTCATGAAATGGAGAAAAGAAATAATCTTTACCATTACTATGCTCATATAAACATAATTTCCCTACAGAGCCATATGGATATGATCGTGCATAGCTACTTTCTTTTTGAAAAGCATGCTTACTAATTTGAGCATTAGGATTTTCTACAAAGGGATGTGCAAATATAAGTTTAGCCTCTTTAAAATGCTTTTTGATTCTTCTAATAAGTACATCAAAGATGATACCTCGTTCTTTTTCTTCAGAAACTTGTGCTTCATCAAAGAAAAATACTTGAATATTTAATTTCAAACTAGAAGAAAAAATATCTCTCGCTCTTTCAGGGGTAAGAATAAATATTCTACGCAATTCTCTACTTGTAAAAATATTATCGACAAAAGAAGATATCATAACTCTTTTGTCACCTTTAAATTTTCGTTTCATGGTATTTACATATTCTGCAATTAATGCTCTTGATGGAACAATTACAACTGCATCACCATCTTGCGCTGCAATAAAATCACGAATTGAATAAGATTTCCCAGCACTTGTTGGTGCTGAGATAGAAATAACATTATAATCATCAAGTGCTCGTCTAATGCTTGCCTGAACTGGTGTCAAATAGGCACCATAATCTTTTTTATATTGCTCACCAATTCCAGAAAGCAAAAAAGAATAAATATCCTTTGGTTCTTTTATTTTATAAAATAACCCTAGTGCAAAAATTATTTTTTCTTCAAATTCTAAAAAGATCTCTGGATGAAATCTTTTATAATAACTGATACTTTCTAGTATTGAAGATTGTGCAGGTCCCTCTTTATGCAACAAATCAAGTAATTCAGAAAGATCTTGAAAAGGGTTTTTACTTTCTATAATATCTTTAATGCTCAATGTATAACTCCAACTAAATAAACATATTTAGCATTACTTGATGGAAATGTCTTTCGCACACTCTCTAAAGCATTATTAAGAACTGTGAGAGGATTAACGGCATGTATGGAAAAAGCTGCAACAATACCAAAATCATCATTATCAAGATTTTGAATTGCATTAGGGCTTGTTAGATTGATGAGATGTACTCTGTCTCTGAAATGTTTTTCTTCACAGATAAACCGATGAGCTTGTGATATAGCATTACCATGTGGGCTGTCTGTGGAAGAAAATTTTGCTTCTCCAAAATTAATCATCTCGCTAGAGCATACAGTATGAAAATCGAAACCTTCATTTTGCTTTAGTTGTGGCTTCCAAAGTTCCGCAATTGGGAGTACATGATGAGCGAATAATACTTCTAATGCTCTTGCCGAGCCTATAGAGACCATTAATTCACCAAATTCACCACCTAAACTACCAGATACACTAGTATGATTGAAAATTTCTACTAATTTGTTTGCTGTAGCTTCGACTGTCTTTTCATAAGAACGTTTAGTACCTTTATCAAGACTCATCATCCAAGAACTATCTTGAACCTTTTTTGTCAGTTCAGATGCAATTTTTAAAATATCTGAGATATTAACAAGACATAATTTGACTGCTTCAATATGAGGATTAGTGCCAACTTTCAGATAACTGCAACCCCAGTCTAAATCATATGTCGGAGTTTCATGTTTAAGTTCAATACTCATGCAGACATATTTCCTTTGATTTTATTCTATCGATCAGGAACAAGGCGTATGCTAAAAGCTGCTTTACATTTTATGAAAATAAATCTAAATATTTCATTTTATCAAATATATGATATAAATTAATATTTTACAGCATATAGTGAATATAAAATAAATTAAAAGGACTTATATGGATTTATATGAAGAATATTTTAATAGTTTTGATGATCATGATTTTAGAAGATTAGTAAACCTTTTAGAGACTAAGGGGTATGTAATTGACACGAAAGATGGATTTAGCTCTGTGCAAATTAAACATATGACAGAAGATATGTTTGATCAGTTATGTAAGAAATTTGAAATTAAAGCTGATATAACGTATTCAAAAACTGGTGGCTATTATCCAACAGAAGGAGGATATTCAATGCTCTTTAATAGCAATATTGTAGATTATGCCGAAGCTAAGAAGATTTTAGACCATAAAGTCATGGAGGAATAGAGATAGTTTAACTTAGAACACTCTATATTAACGGGTCAACGGGTTAAAAACCCTTAAAAAAGTTTTTCCATTTCATACATCAGTGATATGAGGTAAAAAGTGAAGATAAAAGCAGAGTATTTTTCCGAGCCAAAAGTGAGCCAAATTGTGCCAAATTGTGCCAAAAATGGGTCAAAATTTAAGACCTCCGACGCCAGAGACAATAATTAAAAGTTATGATTGAGTTGTTGAAAAGTTCGACAGGATAAGGATTTTTGAAGTTTAAGTGGTGTCAAGAGAGGGACTCGAACCCTCGACCTCCGGCTTATGAGTTTGATAATACAAAACACAGAGCCTATCGTAAGTCCTATGGAGTAAGTCTTTTGGCATGTTTATTGAGTCTTTTTTTGAGCCAAATCTTAAAGGCACTGCACTCGTGCCTAGTATAAAATCAAGCTAGAAAGGAATGAGCCTTCAATATATCTTGTTCACTTTCTGGCATCACAATATAATAATCATCTAGAATCATCCATCATAATTAGTACGTTGTAAATAAGCTTCTGCGTCAACGCCGAAAAAACTTCGAATAGTGCTAAAAAAGCTGAAATAATTACCTGTCTCATCTTTTGAGAGTTGTACATCGACTAAGATACTTACAGACTCTGCCATATCATTGTTAACTTGATATAATGCATCTAGCTGCAATCGCAAAATATTTATTACTTGTTCTCTCCATTTTACGAGTTTTGGAGAATTAAGGTTTAATCTATCTTCCTTTAGTGAATTTTCTGCTTTTCTTTTTATATCCCCTGTAATTGAAGCAGCTACCGACATGACACCCTCATTAGAGACTTCGAATATCGGAGGATAAGCAGGTATTTCCAAAGGATTAAGAATTTCCTCATCCCAAATAAAATTATTCTTTAATATATCACTGTGTCTATGTCTAACGTTTTGAATAAATCTATCTTCTCCTGAGATTGTTCTATGTTCACTACCACCATGGCAACAACCCAAAAGGTTTGTCCACTCCAAATTCCAGTTTTTTCCTTCATTAGGGTCATCACTTTTAGGATGAAAATGTTCTACTCTAAAATCAGGACGAATAGTGACATTATCACTAAATGATAGTTCACAGTAGCAACAAATATTGCCTTGATCTTTTTTAATTTGTTCTATAACTATTTTATATCCATCCTGGCAATCATTCTTAAAGTCATCTTCCCAATCTTTTGTTAAATCACAATCAAGATCAATATATTTTTTTAATTCTATTGGTATTGTCGATTTTTTTATTCTTTTCATCTGTTTTTTTGATACTCTTTTAATCTAATATCCATATCTGCTTTAAGAAGCTCTTTTTCTCTACCATATCCCCAATTATTTAATTCGCTCCTTAAAGCTTTTGCATCCGAACTATTATATTCATTTTGATCTACCATTTTTAAATATCTATTCAGTTTTTGTACTATTTCTAGATTTTGGGGTCGTTCATCTACTCCTAATATTTCTTTTAGAAGCTCATGACTTTTTGCACCATAAGAAAAATCAAAGATTTCTTTTTTAGGCTCCCCATTCTCTAATACTATCGCTTGTATATTTTTTGCTTCTACAGTAGTCAGAACTTGCGGACTATGAGTGGTAACTATAAATTGTACATTTGGAAAAGTTCTTTGTAAATCTATCAAAATATTTTGTTGCCACCTTGGATGTAAGTGTAAGTCAACCTCATCGATCATAATAATTGCTTCGCTCTCAAGAGGATTACTCAAATGAGGATTTGCTTCTGACATTCTTGCCGCTATATCCATTACCATAGCTAAGACTGTTTTATAACCATCACTAAGCTGGTCTATTCGATAAGATAACGTTTGTCCATTCATATTTTTATCTATCATGAACCTTAAAGGACGAGTTTCGATATGAGGATTTGAAAACTCTGGCAACATTGTTGTTATAGCATTACGCACTGCAGTAAGTTCTGGTAAAACAAAATCAAAATCTCTTTTTTCTTTTATCAGCCTACGCTCCTTATCCTCCATAGCGTCAAACCATTGAAAGAGTCTATGAAAATCTGCATCAGCATTAAGAGCACCATTTAATGCTTCAAAGCGCGAAAAATTCTTTTGAAAATTTCTTTTTCTAAGAGGCGAACGAAGCACTGCTCTACTTGTACCATAATAAATAATTAGAGGAACATCAATATTATTATTTTGCTCATTAAGTTCATAAATTATTTCATCTACATAAGCGTAAAGAAGACCTAGTTCTTTAGCTGGTGGAATATTCTTTTTTGTTCCTTTTGCATTATCCCTTGATTGGGTTCTATCCCATACTATATTTTGGTAAGTATCTATTTGAATTCTCATATAAGGAGCTTTTTTTGTACTATCAGCATTTTCCAATCTCAAATCTTTTTCTTCAAAACTTTTACCAGAAACTTTTGGCATACGAGTAACCATCGCTCCAAATCCTATGGCTATCGCATCCAATATAGTTGTTTTACCTATACCATTTTCAGCAACTATAACATTAAGTTTTTTGTCAAAATCTATATCAAAATATTTGTAATTCCTGAAGTTCGTAAGTTTAAGGGTTTTGATTTTCATATTTTGGATTCTCACACTTTTATTTTAATTTTACGATCTATTTTATCTAAATTGTTACTTTTCTGTACTTAGTGTTTATTTGATTTAATATTTTTTTACATCTAGTCTACAATAAATTCTCAAATGAAGTGTAATTGTCAGATAAAATATTCGAAACAGCTATATTTTTTTATATCTACACTTCATTTGACATTATTATCTTTTAACTTGCGGCGAAAACTCTCATAATCACAATATAGATAAGGAAAAAACCTGACAATTGTGGTCCGTGGTTCCAAAAGAATCTTGTTTTAAAAGCTCCCCAAAGTGTACCATCAGTAAAGTATATATCAGGCATTGCATACAAACGTATAGCATTACCAATAACAGCACCAACATAACCAATACCTAAAAAGGCAAATACGCCACCAGAAACTTTCAGGGTTTCAAGAATAGATGTTCCATGACTTAACGCACCATAAAAAGTGTAACCTAAGACTGCGATCATCATCGCAAAAACAATCCACCCAACATTTAAAATCCTCATTTTAAACTCCTACATTGAATTAGAATACTCCACCTAAACCCACTACAGTGGGTTGATGGAAAAACGTATTATAACTAAACTTAGTCAAAAAATTTACTATAGTAGGTTAAAAAAATGACTAAGCACTCCCTTCTTGATGAAGAGACTATTAACCTTTATAAGACGATTGGGAAAAATGTGAAGTTCTTTAGAATGCAAAAAGGATTAACGCAGTTAGAGTTATCACTTGCAATGGGTTACAAGTCTGTTAGCTTAGTATCTGCCGCTGAACTTTACACCAACAATAAGCACTTCAATATAGAACACTTACAGAAAATCAGTAAAATTCTCAATGTGCCTATTGCAGCTTTCTTTGAAGAAAACACTAAATAGCAACCTATCTTTTAATTAAGAATACTACAGGACAATAAGCATTTTGATCATCTTCACAAAAAATAAAATCTTGACCATATTGTTCTATTTTAAAGATATCACCAACCATTGCTTTTGCTTGCATGAATATATTATTAATTTGCTTTTGCAATTTATCTTTGGCAGTGTTCTTATATTGTTGTGAAATATAAAAAGCAATAACCCCAAATTGTATTTTTGAATTTGTAGTCTTTCTCTTTAAAACTTCTTTAATACGCTTTAAATCTTCTTCAATTTTTTTAAAAATATGAACTCCATTTTTTACTTCAATTACAGCTCTTGGTGTCAGACCATCTGCCCACCATAAGACAACATCAAATCTACCTTTTGTTCTAATATCCGAATGTATTCTTCCACTTCCTTTTGCATGAGCATGATCCAAAATGTAGCTAACATTGTCTTCCATGGTTACAAACTTCTTTTTCTCTAAATTTGCAATACTCTCTGCAATTCTTACAGTTATGAAATATTCAGGAGCATTCCAAAGCCACTCACCATCAGTCCATTTTAAATACTCATTATGGGCGTTAATTATTGCTCCTAAAGCACAGTTAACAACTTCATCCATACTCACACATCGGCTCATTGTGTATCCTCAAGAAAATCTTACTATCCCTTTATTATACACCCAATTATTTCGTATCTTTGAAAATTGAAAGCATATATTCTAAATTGGAATTCAATTCTTAGGAGAATTACAAATGAAGAATCAAACAACAATGTGCATTATTATCCGATGCACTGCTTTAGCCATTATTGCCATCATGTCTGCTCGCCAAACCTTGAGCCATCAGTCTAAAAAGCTCGAACCATGATAGAGCTTTTAAATAAAGGCGATGTAAGCCTAATACACAACCCTGCGTTAAAAGAATATGCCATCTACTCATTGGAAAGACTGCCTAGTGATTTTGTCTATCTTGAGTATGGCTACTTCATCATCATTGAACACTTCGATGAACTCCTTCAAAACCCTCTACCCTTTTCAAAATGCAAACTGCCCTCTTTCAATGATGGCTTGTTTGAGTACATAGAATTGGTAGAGCAAAAGGGAGATATCTTGGAGATCGTTATTTTGGTTAATAATGATTTTGGGGTGAGCTTGATACTTGAATCTAAGATCGTTCCAAAAGAGATTTTAGACAAGCTACTGCAATATCAACTTTAGTCAAAAAGTGGCTTGTTTGGCACATAAAAGGCTCAAGATTTGACACGGGCAAAGGTTGAAAGCGTTGCAAAGTCCTATATAGTAGGCGTTTTAGAGAAGTGAACCGTCGGCTATTAAAGTCGATAGTTCACTTCTTGTCATTATAGTTATTAGCATTCATATAATTTTTTTTATCTATTCATAACCCGTTCAACCCGTCATTCTACGGGTACAATGGGTTGATATTTTCATATATTTTTACTTTCGTTTGCAATTGATAATCTTTTTTCTAAAGAAAGTCCTTTTTTATAAATAAGATCTAATTTGATTGCTTTCTTAAGAACAATTATTTTGACTTCCTTGATATCTTTAATATGATAAATCTGAAATCTTCTATTCAAGATATTTTTCTCAACCATTGCATTAAAATCTTTTTGATTGTAGCCGTTATTAACATATTCATTTACATCTTTTTCGATTCTCTTTTTTATACAATTTCCTTCAAAAGCGATCTCAATCATTTTTGAAAAATCATACGGATGAGTAGCGAAAAATCTACTATAAATATTATCACTCATGTGCATGTTAAAATTTTCATCAGAACTTTTTTGTTTTAATTTATATTTGGAAATAGTGCTTGCAATAGTTTTATCAGAAAATTGATATAAGAACAAAGAGTCAATTTGTCCTTTATATTGAAAATTATAAATACTTAAAGTAAAAAGAATTTTTTTGAAATACTCATAAGTTTCTGTTTTTTCAAATCTACCTTTCACATGACGAATGTCATTTTTTTTTTGAATTAATTCTTTTAATATACTCTTATATAATTCATAATCCAAACCAACTTCGTAAAAAAATTCATCAACTTTAATACTATATTTTTTTTGTTCAGGAGACATGTCATATAGAATATTCTTTTTCATATGACGACATTTAAATTTATTTTGATCGACTCCATTAATTTCCATAAATTTTAACTCCTTTTTCATTTTATATCGAACATTCACCTAGTATGATATGCTATAAGGCTTATGTTCGACCAACTCAAGAAAGCCTATTTTTAGGGCTTTTTCCTTATTTTTCTACTCTTCACTTTTTGGTTCAGAAAAGAATACTATGCCACTTTGAATTCAAACATCTAAATGGTGAGTACGCATGCAATGCTCACCATAAAATAAAAATCATAGGAGTTTATCATGCAATATGATAACAAAATATCACTGTCATATACAGTGAAAAATAATAGCAAAGCAATTAAGTTTGAAGTTCAAGAGCTGTTATTTAAGGATATTCCTTCTTTGACAAAAAAACATCATTACTCAAATTTGATTTTTAACGGTGGTGAACGAAAAGGAGTCAATTTCTTATCAGCAAATTTGCTCACATTAGATGTTGATGGAGGGTTGGCAATTGATCAAGCCAAAGTAATGCTTGATGGTTATAGAAGTCTCATTGTGACAACAAAGAGCCACCAAAAAACAGAAAAAAATGGTAACCCCATTGAAGCACAAGACCGATTTCGCATTTTTATTGACCTAGAAGAGCCAATCAGTGATCCAATCATCTATCAACAGGTCATTCAAGGATTGATTAATACCTTTCATGCAGACCAAGCCTGCAAGGATCTTGCTCGATTCTACTACTGTAACCCTAATCAAGAGGTAATTACAATAGGTGGCGATAAGTATTGGGATATTTCCCAATACTTAAAAAAAGAGGTTGGAAATAGCCAGCCTCCTTTAGCTCCACAAAAAAAAGCTAAAGGCAAGGGAGGAAAAATAAAATTTGAAGATACTCAAATTGTAAAAACGAGTTCGTACGGTGAATTGAATGTCGAGAAGTTATTTGAAACACTCGAAGATGGTTCAAGTGAAACCATTCATTGTTGTATTCATCCAGAAAATCATGCCCACAATGACGCTACACCATCATGTGTTGTGAGCCGTAATGGAGAATATTTAAACTTCAAGTGCTATGTCTGCGAAGATACTGCCTACTATCATAAGAAAGAAAAGAAAATTCCTTTTCTATTTCTTCCTCAGAAAGTTGTTATTCAAGAGGGATTAACTCTTCTTGAAGACATAATGAAAGAAGCTATCAATTCGCTTCCAATGCAATATGAAAAAAATGAAAAAAAGCTTGTAAAGGTTGTTGTAGAAAATATCTTGTATAACTGCGCACTTCCTATATGCGCTTATGCAAACACATTACATATTTACTACCATGGAAAATGGCATGCCATTGATAATCCAGAGGCAGAAAAATATATACTCGTTAAAGGAATGGTAGAGAAAACGCTTGGGTTCATAAATCCTATAGCAACAGTTATTCATCAAGTTCTGGCAGAATTAAAAACTATATATCAATCTTTAAATGGCTACATTAATAGAAAAGATGTTTATATCAACATGGCAAATGGCGTTGTACGTATTTCCAAAGAAGGAAGCATAAACCTACTCCCTCATGACCCATCTTATGGGTTTAAATGGCAACTGCCCTATAACTACAACCCTGAGGCAAACTGCCCACAGACTTTGCAATTCTTACAAGATGTTGTTGAAGATGAAAATGCAATAAAAGTCCTACAAGAATTTTTTGGGTACATTTTTTTACCACACAAATTCATGAACCACGAAAAGTGTCTGTGGTTGTATGGATCAACAGGGGCTAACGGGAAATCAGTGCTATTATCACTCGTACACCAGCTCATAGACGAGACCAATATCTCGCATATGAACCTATCGGAACTAGCAGATCCAATAAAACGGACAATGCTACTCGGTAAGGTGTTGAATATAACGAATGATGCCACTACAAAAGGCATAGATGCAGGAACCTATAAGGCTCTAATTTCTGGAGAAACTACGACCATTCGTCAATTGTACAAAGGAGCTGCAGAATTAAAAGCACCTCCTAAGTTCATTATTGCAACGAATGAGTTGCCCTTAATGGAGCAAGGAGCAGAAGCGTTTGTAAGAAGAATGATACTCGTCCCCTTCAACAAGCAGATACCTGAGGCACAAAGAGATATCCATCTCTCATCAAAGCTTACAAGCGAAGTGGAAGGTTTCTTTAACTTCGCTCTTGTTGGACTTCAAAGATTGATTGAAAACCAACAATTCACAAAATCAAACCTTATCGCATCAGCAACATCTGATTATCTATGTGAGCTTGATGTTTTAAGCGATTTTTTACAGGATCACCCTATTGAAGCATTGCATGGTAAAAATGTACCGTATCTAGATCAAAGTGAAATCTTCACAAAAATAGGAGAATGGTGTAAGCAAAACCATAGAAAAAATCCGTACAACACCCCAAGACAACTAAGGGATAAACTTATTTCTCAAAAAGATCATAGCTTTGATCTGTACAAAAACAACAAGATTTATGGTATCAAAGGTAGATGGCAATTAACAAAAGTGGAAGTAAAAGTTCCATCAGATGTAAGTGACTATGAATAAAGTCACAAAAATATATTAAAAATATGAGTAAGTGGGGATACTACTTACTCATATCTCACAACTAAACAAAGGAAATACAATGAAAGTTAAACAACCAAAAGCAGCGCAAGCCCTTGCTCCTTCAAAGCCTGTTCTTACTGTACCACAAGGCTTTAATGAGCATGAAGACTTGTTAAAAAGTGTTCGAGTATATAGTAAAGGTGGCAAGATTTGCTTGGATTATCGGCTTGTCGATGAGTACCGAAAAAATGGTCAAGATCGTATTCGTTTTAGCCTAAAGCTTGATGATACGCCCTTAAACCTACAACGCACTGAGCGAGACAAATATGCCCTTGCATTGGAGCATTTTCTCTTAAATAATGAAGTGAATGATGATAACTATACCATTGATGATATTGCTTTAAAAGCATTGAATGAGGATAGACACAATCGTGCAGAAGATACGCACAACGATTATATTCAAATCTATACAAAGTACATTAAACCTTACTTTGGAAATAAGCACTTGGTGGATATTAAAGTAACGGACTTGAAGGCTTGGAAGAACAACTTAATTGAATCCCATCAGTTAAGTAAGTCACGCTTTAACAAATACTATCGAACCTTTAACTTCATTTGGAACTATGCTCTTGTCAATGAGATGATCGATAAAAACCCTTTAGCTCTCGTGGATAAGAAGTCTAAGCAGTTCAGCAAGAGCAAAAGCGATTCTTCGCAGAAATATTACAGTAAAGAGGAGGTGCAACGTATTCTCGAAAATGCTACTGGGTGGTTCAAAGCGTTTCTCACTTTGTCATTCAATACAGGGCTTAGAACGGGTGAAGCTTTGGCTTTACAATGGGGTGATATTGACTTTGAGAACAATACGATCACCATACAACGCAGTCAAAGACATGGCAAGTTAAAATCAACTAAGACGAACATTGTCAATACCGTTTATATGCCTGCTCCTGTTAAAGAAGCGTTAGAACTTCACAAGCAAACTGCAAAAAGCGACTTGTGGGTCTTTCCTAATGAAAATACGCTGCAACCCTACTTCGAGTCACGTCCAATCGTGAAAACGTATTTAAAGCCCCTTTTAGAGCGTTTAAACATTACTTACAAAACCCTCTATGCCACTCGTCACAGCTTTGCAAGTTCTGTTGTTGAGAATAATATGCCTATCACTCTTGCTCAGAAGTATTTAGGACATACGAAGCTTTCTACTACGATGGATTATTACGTTAAAAATGGCTTGATGGATGTTGCTAATATTGACAAGGGAATTGATAGATTGTTTGCGTAGGTGAGGTAGGGAGTTTTTTAGGAAAGTGTTAACCCGTTGACCCGTTGGATGTTGAGTTCTATCGAGTTAACGGGTTTTGATGGAAACAAAAGTGCTAATTTAGAAGTGAAAAGTTTAGTTCCGCCCTCCTATTATTTCATAAATTGCCTGCAGGTTTATTTATTGGCTCCACTGCTTTGTTATGTATTTTATTTTATAAACTGTTGCTATATTTCTCTAACCATTTAATTGATTCTTTATAGTCTGGATAATAGGATTTTAACAAAGTCCAAAATTTATTCGTATGATTCATCACAACCGTATGTAGTAATTCGTGAATAATAATATAATCAATCACATATTCAGGCGCCTTAATAAGCTTCCAGTTCAAAGAAATATTTTTTTCAGCAGAACAGTTTCCCCATTTATTTCTCTCGTCTCTGATGTATAGTTTGTTATAGGGAAAGTTCAGTTTTGTTGATAATTGTTCTATCCGTTTTGTTAAATATTTTTTTGACTCATTACGATACCATTTTTCTTGAACTTGCGGGTCAGTTAAATCTCTTTTGGAAGTTATCGTCTTATGTTCGGCATTAATGATTACTTTTTGCGAAAAACTGGTGTCATAAAAATAATTGTATCTATTACCAAAAAGCAAAAGCTGATTTCTTTGCAATTCAATTTTTGACATTGATTCAAAATATTTTACATTCTTAGCAATCCATTTTGCTTTTTTGCTAAGTAATGAAGAAATATCGTCTTCGGAAAACGAAGGTGGGGCAATAATACGCACCTTTCCATCTTCGCTTACTCGAAGTCGGGCATGTTTTACTTCTTTTCGGATTAATATGTAATTCTCTGGTAATTGCATTAGTCCAACTTGTAGTTTTGTAAAACAGCTTTCATGATTTGCTCCATCAATTCTTCATTTGAATCAATTTTCAATTTTTCAAATTTTGGATTAACAGACAAGAGCAAAATCTCGTATTTCAAGCGGTCAAACTCTCTGGGCACTTCTTGCCAACCGTTGTAAATCTTAGCTTTGATTTTTTCGGCTGCTTCAAATGAAAATTCTCTTACCAATTCTTCATTGAATGATTCACCCGAAGCATTTTTGATAATGCTATAAAACTCAAAACTGCCTTTGTCCGGAAAACCCATTCTAGCAGGTAATGAAGCCACTTCATCCAATTCAGTATAAAGTAAACCCAACTGATTTAATATTTCTTCAATTGCCAAACTTTCTTCTTTTTTCTGTTTTATCAATTCATCCAAACGATTTTGGAACTCTACATATATGGCACTGTTTACTTCGTTTTGTCGGATTACCGTCTCAATGTCTCTTATGATTTTCTCGGCTTTGTCTGAAGGGTCAAGTTTGATTTCTTTTAGCTTGTTTAGATAATTTGAATCAATAGAAATTTCTGGTAAATGTCCTTTAAAATTGAGTAATTTGGTACTTTCTTGAATCAGCTTTCTTGTTTTGGTAGCATAAATTTCTGCATCAAAATCCAAACGTTTAAACTCTTCTAAATAAATTTCATAAATCTCATTCAGCCACATGTATTTTGTTTTGGATTCTCGAAGAGCGGGGTGTGGTGAAATAGATTCCCACAATTGAACCGCTTCTCTAAAATCGTTTTCAAATTTTCCATGGTCTATTTCTGATAGCTTCCTTACGATTGCCATTGTGCATTCGTAGCTATCTTCTAATTCTATTTCCACAAAAGGCTTGAATGCTTCTTCCAAAACCTTGGGGAATGTTTTTACCAAACTTTCTACATCTTCAAACTCGCCAATATCTTCGGGGTCGTAATTCAATGCTTCTTTATAGTTTTGGAATACACCCACATAATCCACAATTCGCCCAAACTCTTTAGAAAGATTGGTTACTTTATCATCATAAGGTCGGTTGGTACGTGCTACAGCCTGCAAAAGATTGTGGTCTCTCAAAGGACTGTCTAAATACATTGTTTGCTCAATAGGAGCATCAAACCCAGTTAAAAGCATATTGCAGACAATGAACACTTTTAGGTTGTTGCCCATTTTCTGTTCTTCTTCTGTAATTCTTCGTTTAAACTGTTTTATCAGCTTTTTACGCTCAGCATCTTCTTTATAATGGTCTTTGTAAAGTTCATATTTTTCGCCTTCTTCGTAATTGCCTGTTGAAAAAATGATAGCCATTTCAGAGCGGTCAAAATATTTTAATAGCTCATTGTAATACAACACACAAGCTTCTTTATCGCAAGTCACTATTTGCGCTTTGTATCCTTGTGGTTCGAGCATTTCTCGAAAATCGTTGGCAATATCTTTGGCAAGTGTTTCTATTCGCTGAGGGTGTTTTAAAAATACTTTCCAAGCCGAGACGCGTCTTTCTACGGCTTTTTTTTCGTCTTCGGTAAGTTCAGCTGTGATTTCTTCATAGCCTTGTTTTAGTTTTTCTTTATCAAGGAACCACTCCATGGGTCCAAAAGTGTAACGAATGGATTTGGTTGCTCCATCATCGATGGCATCTTTAATGCTGTAACGATCTAAATAATACTCGTGCCTGCCTTTTTCTTGGTCAACGATGCCAAATTCCTGATGTGTTTTAGGTATGGGCGTGCCTGTAAAGGCAAAACGTTTGGCATTGGGCAATACGGCTTGTAATTCCATTTGATAATTGCCGTATTGGGTACGGTGGGCTTCATCGATTAACACAATGATATTATCCCGCAAATCTTGGCGGTCGCCTAATTCATCAAATTTCTGAACAGTGGTAATGAAAACGCCTGAAGGTGCAGTCTTGATAATGTGTTTTAAATCGCCAATATTATTAATGGCTCTTGCATTAGGAAATTCGCAATCGTCAAATGTGCCACCAATTTGCTCTCGCAAATCTTTGCGGTCAACCACTATGTAAATGGTAGGGTCTTTCAGTTCCTTGCTTTGACGCAATTTGTAAGCCGTGTAAAGCATTGTCAAACTTTTACCAGAACCTTGGGTATGCCAAATGACGCCTTGATTTAAATCGCTATTGATTACTCGGTCGGCAATTTTATTGGCAGCTCTTAGTTGTTGATACCGAGCCACTTTTTTAATGATTTTACCTTCTGCTCGTTCAAAGACAATGAAGTGCTGCAGTATGTCCAACACTCGTGCAGGTTGCAATAATCCAATGATTCCAAGTTTCATTCGCTCTAGCACTTCGCCATTGGGTAAACGATCCACATCAAAATTCCAAAGTCCGTCTTTTTTGTCTTGATGAGTGAGGCAAAGGTCGTTGGTGGGTTCAAGAATTGGATTTTTACTGCTTACATCTAATATGGTGTCTTTCCATTCATTAAAATAAGAAGAAGAAGCCCCTGGGATTCCGTATTTGGTGATTCTGCCATTACAAGCCACCCCAAAGCAATGACACATAAAGAGTTTATCGGCTCGTTGGTCATAAGTAGAAAACTGGCGAACGCCTTCCATCCAATTGGTGCCTTTTCTGGCTCTTTGCTTTGCTTCTATGGGAACTAATGGAATGCCATTAACCAATAGCACAATATCGGTTTTTACCATTTTGTAGCCCTGCACCCAATATTGATTGGTGACGATAAAATCATTTACCCAAATATTTTCAAAGTCTATGAAATGAACATCAATGTCTTTGTCTTTGACAGCAAGAGTAACACCTGAAACCAATTTATCTAAAAACGCTTCATTGCCAAGAATGGGCACGGGATTGTTTAGGTTTTGCAGTAATAATTCAACTGCATGGCGGGCAATGTTTTCACTTATACCGTTTATGGCAGTTGTTTTTTCTATGAGTATTTGCTCAATAATGGGTTTAGAAAAAGGGCGTTCATAAATTTTTAAATCTTCGTGACTTTTAAACGACCAACCCATTTTACTCAACCATTCAGTTACCGGCTGCTCTACACCTCTTAGTTCTGATAAATTCCCCATATTATTCTGCCTTTCCTGTATTACTCATTTTTTTAAGGCTGTTTTCAAACTGGGCGATAAACTCAGCTGGCAGCCGCATTTTGCCTGTAAGCAAGTTTTGCATTAAGGATTTTTTTAAGCGTTGAAACGTTTGGATTTTGGATTGTTTACCAATTATTTCATTTGAAACTTCATCTAATTTTTCTTTTATGGCTTGTTGCTCTGATTCAGACGGGATTGGAAGTAAAATCTTGGATAAGCTTGATTTATTTACCCCATAAACTTTAGCTCCTGTTGCCATTCTTTTGATTGAAACGGAAACATTATACAGATTCATCAAATAACCTTTTATTCCTAAAATTAAATCGTTCGATTTAGGTCTAAGGTGCAAAGTATGAAGCCCTGCAATTACTTTTTTATTTTTAGAATTAATTATTTCAATAGATTTCCCCACACCATCCCAATCTTCAGAAGCATCTGCAACGACCAAATCACCATCCTGTAATTTTTCATATTTCTTTTCAAGTTCTGTTGGGATAAATGGAACTGATTCAATTGAAAGGTCAAGAATTCTATCAAATTTTGTATGTATATCACCGTAATGAATATTTCCAACTTCTCCTTCATCAATTAAAATTGACCTTGAATATGAAGAAGTAGGATAAAAGTCGAAAAGTTGCTTAATGGTTTTTACTTCCCACCCCATCGGCACTTTCCCAAATTTTTCGTATTCATAAAACTCATCTTCTGTACGCCACGAGCCATCTGGTTTTAGTTTGCCGGTGAGCAAGTCTTGCATTAGGGCTTTTTTGAGCTTTTCGGCTGCCTTTATGCTGTTTTGCGTAGCAGCTATGGTTTCATCTACCATGGAAAGAATAGTAGCTATGGCAGTTTGTTCAGGGGTAGGTGGTTTTGGTAGGATTGTTTTTGTGTAGAGTTTCCAATCCAAGTTTCTTATACCTGTTGTCTGATACTGCATACTTGCTGTAATCCCCATTTCGTACATCTGTTGTAAGCAATAGTATAGGTAAGTAGGATCGATTTCTGAGTCAAGTGAAATTCGCTGTATAAAATTAGCAAAAGCCCAATCCGTTTTGGCTATTTCATTTGTGATTAAGCCAACTCTGCCAACTGGTTGAGAATCACTTCCACCACTTCGCTCTATCAATATGTCGCCTGAAGATAATAGTTTCTCAATTCTCTTAATCGGCTTTAAGGTTCGAAATGCGACATCTGATAAATCAAGTTTACCATCATTCGAAAAATTTGTACTTCTGATTACGCCAATTTCGTTTTTATCAGGTTCTGTTCCCCAATCTCCTGCATCATTTTTAACAAGGGCATTTTTGAGTTTAAAAGTTGAGAACCCATTGCTAACTTTCCCAAGTTTAGAAATTTGCTCTTCTATCAATTCAACACCTTTAAAAGTTCATCAATCATATTACCCAAAGTATTCTCTTGGTTGATTGTGGCTTTAAATTCAGTAATGGCTTGTTTTAAGTCAATTTCTTCTTCGGGTTCAAAAGTGTCCACATAGCGAGGTATGTTTAGATTAAACTCATTTTCTTCCAACTCTTCCATATCGGCAATGGCAAAGTAGCGTTTGCGCAGCTCTGGGTCTTGCAACATTGTAATGAGTTCCTGCTCCACGGCATCAATGGCTTGGCGTTCTTTTTCGGCTTGCTCGTGAGCAGCTGCTATTTTGTTGTCTTTTTCGTTGGTGAGTTTATCCAAAGTATTTTTGGCAGTTTCTACAGCTTTCAAATGAGTTTTGGTAGGTTTTTCTTTTTTAGCTTCTTTATCGATAATAGCTTTTTGGGCTTTTGTCAATTTTTCGGTTTGCATTGCTATGTCTTCTGCATAATATTCCTCAATTTCCAAAAGCTTAAAATCAAGGTCTTCTTGTATCAAGTTTTTTAGTCTTGGTTTTTCAGAGCCAATCCAAGTTTTGGCAGCATCTATATCGCCCCAACTTTCTAAAATGGTGGAAATACGCAATATGTCGTGTGGTAGTAAAGTATTCATATTGGCTGCTTCTTTATACCAACCTTCTCTGGCGGCATACACCATCAATACTTTGTCTTTACGGTGCTCGGGTTTGTTTTTGTTGATAAACAAAATGGCACCCGGGATGGTAGTGCCATAAAACAAATTACCAGGCAATACCACTATAGCATCTATAATATTGTGCATTTCAGTAAACTCGCCATTGTGGTCAATCTTGCCTTGCAAAAATCCCCTGCGGATTAGATACTCATCATCTGCTTTGCGGTTTTGTCCGTCTTCTTCCTCGGTTTTTTCGGGTTGACCACGGAACAAAACACCTTGAGGACAAACCACGCCCGCTTTGCCGTCATCTTTTATGGAAGCAATAATGTGTTGCAAAAAAGCAAAATCTCCGTTGGAATAAGGCGGTGTGCCATAGACTAGACGTTCATAAGGGTCGCAATAGCCTTCTTTTGGGTATTCCAATTGTGGTGAGCCATCTTTTTTGTTGATTGTTTTACCTTTGCTGTCTTTTTTGGGCTGTCCTGTTTTTGTCCAATTCTCTTGTGAGAAAGGAAAATTAGCCATACACAAATCAAATTGCTTAATCGCCAATTCGTTATCTTCTTCAATAAATTTTGGATCGAGTAAAGTGTCGCCTTTTTCAATGCGGGCATCCAAGCCGTGCAAAATCATATTGATATTAGCAATCGCCCAAGTATTCCAAACATCTTCTTGTCCAAAAAGTCGAATGGCTTTAGCATTGTTGTAATTGACTTTGCAGTATTTGGCAGCATTAATCAAGAAGCCCCCCGAGCCACAAGTAGGGTCATAAATGGTATTGCCTTTTTGAGGTTTGAGATAACGCACAATAATATCCACAACTTCCTGTGGTGTATAAAATTGTCCTGCGGTAGTACCGCCTTTGTTTTCATCTGCAAATCGCTTGATTAAATATTCATAAGCATCACCCAACACATCTACTGAAGCATTTTTGTTGCTCAAATCCACTGCATCTAAGTAGCTCACTAAGGCTGTCAAAACCTGTGGACTTAACTTTTTACTTCCTGAACCATCTGGTGCAGGCTCATTCCAACGTACGGTATTGATAACACCTTTAAGAACGGCTTTGCCGTTTCTGTCTACATTGGCATCTGCGATTTCGTTTACGGCTTTGTTTAATTTTTCATTTTTCTTGTCGGGCGAGGCATCACGCACATCTTTCCAAAAACAACCTTCAGGAATTTTGAAGTCGTGCTTTTGAGTTACAATGATTTTTTTCTCGGCTTCTGTAGGTTGTCTACCTTCTCGCTTTACAAATTCTTTGATTTCGTTTTCCGTTTCCCATTCGTAATTGTCGGAAAGTCGTTTGAAAAAGAGTAGCGAAAGAATGTAAGCTTTGTAATCTTCAACCTTGTCACGAAGAATGTCAGCCATTCCAAAAAGTGTACTGCCTAATGCTTGTTTTGTTATCATATATTTTCTATCCCTTATAGTCATTTTCTAATTTTAATATTAAGTGCATAACCATTGTTAAACATAATATTATATGCAAGATAGCCTGAAAATCAACAGATAAGATACAGAAAAGATGTTGTAAACAACGGGGTCAACGGGTTAAAAAAATCTGATAAAAGTTTTTCTATTCCATATTTCAATGATATGAGGCAAAAAGTAAAGATAAAAGGCTGAGTATTTTTCTGAGCCAAAAGTGAGCCAAATTGTGCCAAAAATGGGTCAAAATTTAAGACCTCCGACTCCAGAGACAATAATTAAAAGTTATAGATGAGTTGTTGGAAAGTTCGATAATATAAGGATTTGTGAAGAGTAAGTGGTGTCAAGAGAGGGACTCGAACCCTCGACCTCCGGCTTATGAGACCAGCGCTCTAACCAGCTGAGCTACCTTGACATGGTTAAAAGAGGTTGGCATTATATAGTCATAAAACTTATACTTAGGTTAATTAAGACGTCTTTCTCAAAAGATGAAAAAAAACTGAAAACATTGAGTATAACAGACTAAACTTTTACTGCTTTTTTCTTGACTTTTGAGCCATATTTGTGTAAAATTTTGTCACTCGAAATAAGCGAGTGCTAAAAATTTTAGTCAAAAGGACATTCAAATGACTTTCAAACCATTAGGAAAAAGAGTACTTCTTGAGAGAATCGAAGAAGCGACTACCACTGCTTCAGGTATTATCATCCCTGACAATGCTAAGGAAAAACCTCTTAGCGGTATTGTGAGAGCAGTAAGTCCAAAAGTTGCAGAAAAAGGTCTTGTTTCAGTTGGTGACAAAGTTGTGTTTGCAAAATATGCAGGTACAGAGATCACTTTAGAAGGTAAAACTTACCTTGTAATGAACGTTGACGACCTCTTAGGCGTTTTATAATCAATCAAATAGAAAAAGGAAATAAACATGGCAAAAGAGATTCAATTTTCAGATAGCGCACGTAATGCACTTTATGAGGGCGTTAAAAAACTAAATGACGCTGTAAAAGTTACAATGGGACCACGTGGTCGCAATGTTTTGATTCAAAAAAGCTTTGGCGCTCCTAGCATCACAAAAGACGGTGTTTCTGTCGCAAAAGAGATCGAACTTAAAGATACGATTGAGAACATGGGTGCTCAACTTGTTAAAGAAGTTGCATCTAAAACAGCTGACCAAGCGGGCGATGGCACAACCACTGCAACCGTTTTAGCACACGCTATTTTCAAAGAAGGTCTTAGAAACATCACTGCAGGTGCAAACCCAGTTGAAGTAAAACGTGGTATGGACAAAGCGGCTGAAGCGATCATCGCAGAGCTTAAAACGATGGCAAAAGCGGTTAAAGATAAAAAAGAGATCGCACAAGTTGCAACGATTTCTGCAAACTCTGACACAGTTATTGGTGAGTTAATCGCTGAAGCTATGGAAAAAGTAGGCAAAGACGGCGTTATTACCGTTGAAGAAGCTAAAGGTATTCAAGACGAGTTAGACGTTGTTGAGGGTATGCAGTTTGATCGTGGTTACCTCTCTCCTTACTTTGTAACCAACCCTGAAAAAATGCAAACCATTATGGAACATCCATTTATTTTATTGTATGACAAAAAAGTTTCTAACCTTAAAGACCTTCTTCCTGTGTTAGAGCAAGTTCAAAAAACAGGTAAACCTTTACTTATCATCGCTGAAGACATTGATGGTGAAGCACTTGCAACACTTGTTGTTAACAAACTAAGAGGTGTTTTAAACATCGCTGCGGTTAAAGCTCCTGGTTTTGGCGATAGAAGAAAAGCGATGCTTGAAGACATTGCGATCATCAGTGGTGGTGAAGTCATCAGCGAAGAGCTAGGACGCACCCTTGAGGCGGCTACACTAGCAGATCTTGGTCAAGCAGCACGCATCGTGATCGACAAAGACAACACAACCATCGTTAATGGCAATGGCGAAAAAGCTCGCATTGATGCACGTGTTGGACAGATTAAAGCACAAATCGCTGATACAAGCAGTGACTACGATAAAGAAAAACTCCAAGAGCGTTTAGCAAAACTAAGCGGTGGTGTTGCGGTTATCAAAGTAGGTGCTGCAACTGAGACTGAAATGAAAGAGAAAAAAGACCGTGTTGATGACGCCCTTTCAGCAACGAAAGCGGCTGTTGAAGAAGGCATTGTTGTGGGTGGTGGTTCTGCATTCTTGCTTGCAAACGCAAAAATCAAACTAAACCTTACAGGTGATGAAGCTATCGGTGCTGAAATCGTTACACGTGCTCTTAAAGCTCCACTAAAACAAATCGCTGAGAATGCAGGTTTTGATGCAGGCGTTGTAGCAAATAACGTTCTTTCAAGCAACAAAGCAAACTATGGCTTTAACGCTTCAACAGGTGAGTATGTGGATATGTTTGAAGCAGGCATCGTTGATCCTGTTAAAGTTTCTCGCATCGCACTTCAAAATGCGGTTTCTGTCGCAAGTCTACTTCTGACAACGGAAGCTACTATTAGCAATGCAAAAGAGGACAAAGCCTCTTCAATGCCAGATATGAGTGGCATGGGCGGAATGGGAGGCATGGGCGGAATGATGTAATTCATTCCCCCTGCTTTACATGTAAAGCCATTTCGGTGGCTTTACGCTTTCATAAACATCATGAAAAAATTAACTCTTAGCTTCATCCTTCTCATCCATTCACTTTTCGCTGCTGACTCACTCATCGATGCCTTGCTCGATGGCAACCTCACGCATAAGATCAATGCCAATTACAATGAAGGCAACGAAGATGAGACGGCGGCGTATACAAGTACAAAAACCCAAAAGATACTGTTTCACTATCAGACAGCTCCCATAGGAGGTCTTAAACTTGAAGTGGCGACACAATCTTTTGCAACGGAAACACACCAAAGTAGCATGGACAATACCATCTATTACACCGAAGCGCTTTATCGTGGTAATGCAGATGACCTTAGTTACAAACTAAGTGCAAACTACTACGCTGATACCTATCGTCAAAATATCTCCCAAAATGGACTTTCAACCACCAATGCTGTGGGACTTAAAGCTCAGGTGAATTATGAAAATTTTGGAAGCTACATCGCCTACTCAAAAGTGGGAGAAGGCAGTCACAGTGTGAGTGGAAATTTAGAGGGAAAAGATCATCTTTTGCCAACCTCTTCTGTGATCAGCTCCAACAATTACACGCCTAATACCGCCGCGTATGCCATTGATCTAAACTACTCGCCTCGCCAAGATATTACACTAGGATCGCGTTATGTCATTGCCAATGAGATGCAAACCAACCTTTCCTACACGGGTGTGTATAGCAATTTTCAGCTCAATGAAATCGCCAAAGGACTCAACCTTGGTCTTACTTTCGACAAAACAGGCATCGCGAAACAAAACGATCAGTTTGGGATTAACATCAAAAGTAAGTTTTAATGCCCACGCCCTAAGAGTTCTGAGGCTTCCATAACCACCATAAACGCTTCACTATCAATTTTTTGAATCAACTCTTTCAGTAAAGGCACTTTACGATTTTCAACCACTAAAAAAATCATACGTTTGTTTTCATGCGCATAGATACCATCACCTTGAACAATAGTGCCGTTTTTGCCCAGATGAAGGACAATCTGAGAGCAAAGTTCTTCGATCTTAGAAGAGACGATATGCACTACTTTTTTAGCAGGTCCGCGGGTTAAGAACATATCGACACTCTTAGCAGTGATGTAAATGCTCACCAAACTCCACAATGCCAAGTCCACATTTTTAGAGATAAATGCAATCGCAATGATAATGAGCATATCGATGAAAAGCATCACCGAAGAGGCTTTAATGCTCGTCTTAGAAGCGACGATTTTAGCAATGATGGTTGAGCCTCCAGCGGATGCGTGACCACTTAAAATAAACCCCAAACCGATGCCAATAGCTATTCCTCCGAAGATGGAGGCCAAGATAACATCGTGGCTGAGTGCCTTTACATGTAAAAACTCAACCATCACGTCTATACACAATGAGGTAAAGCCAATCGCAATGATACTTCGAATTGTAAAGTGACGCCCAAAGTATTTCGTACCTAAAAGCAGAAGCGGTGCGTTAATGAGCATCATCAAAACACCCACAGGGAGTTTAAAAATATAATGCCCCAAGAGCGCCATACCCGATGTTCCTCCCGTAACCAACGCATTGGGGATAAACAAGGCAACAACACCGAAGCTCAAAGAGAGTGAGCCTAAAAAGATATAACTGTAATTTTTGAGTTCTGATTTCACAAGAAGCCTTACATGTAAGAAATTGGCGGTATTCTAGCGTTCGCAGGCTTCAAGAACAATAGTGTCGATTTGAGGAAGCGAAGTAAAAAAGTCACTAAGCGGTGTGCATCTGCCATCAAAACAGAGTTCATACTCTTTGGTGAAAGGCGAATGTGTAAGACGGAGTTCTTGAAGCGGTGGAACATGTGGCGTGTAGTGCCAAGCACCCTCTTTAAACACGGCATCCTCTGGAGGCTCCATCCCTGCCCCACTTCCACGCACACTGGCAGAAGTTACATGTAAAGAGTTTTCTTCAATTTTCCACTGCTCTTCCCAGCGTATTTTTTCAACCGAATGCATCCATGCGAGGGTAAAAGAGTTCAGAAACAGTGTCACAGACATTGCTCCTGAACTTAGACATAATGCCATCATTGTTTATGGCTTTTCCACCAATTCCAAGCAATAAACAGAGCTCCAAGTACAAACCCTGCTTCATCGGTTAACGGAATGGCGGCTACCAAAAGTGCCGCAGTTGACGCTGCGATGACACGCTCAAACATATTCAGTGGTGACCACAAATACCCAATCGCCGCACAACCCCAGAGGTAAATTGCTAGTAATGCTTTGATCACCACATAAACCACTGCCATAACCGTCGGGTCACCTTGAAGCATCAACGCGGGGTCATAAACCGCCATAAACGGTACAACGAAGCCTGCCACGGCTATTTGCGTGGCTTTAAAGCCTATCTTCATCGCAGAAGCTTTGGCAATCGAAGCGGCAGCAAAAGCAGCCAGCGCAACGGGAGGTGTAAGATCTGCCATAATGCCAAAGTAAAAGACAAACATGTGACTGACGATAAGAGGAACACCCAGTTTTAAAAGTGCGGGTGCCGCGATAGAGCTTGTGATGATGTAGTTAGGAATGGTAGGAATCCCCATACCCAAGATCAAACACGCCACCATCGTCAAAAGCAATGAAAGAAAGAGGCTTTTTTCTCCAATTTCAAGAATAAACCCTGCAAAGTTTGATGCCGCACCCGTAAGGGTTAAAACACCAATGATGACACCGACAATCGCACAAGCGATTCCCACGCCCAATGCTTGTTTTGCGCCATCAACCAGTGCTGTTTTCATGGTACGAAGTGTGTCACGCCCACCTTGAACCACAAAGTTAAGGACAACCAAAAGAGCAATGACACCTAGAACTGGAACAATGCCCCATTGTAAAAAGGTTGATGCTCCAAGGGCAATGGCAACCCAAAAGACATAACGCAACGCGACTTGAGAAATGCGCGCTGCAAGAGCCGCTCCTAAGATTAACACCGAAGTGAGTGTTAATCCCATCATACCTGCAAACATCGGTGTAAAGCCATGAAAAAGCATATAGACCAAGGCCGCTAATGGAAGCGCTAAATACCAACTCGCTTTGAGCTCTTTCCAAGGATTAGGACATTGATCGGCAGGAATTCCTAAGAGTTTCAAACGCCCTGCTTCAAGATGCACCATCCAAAAGGCGGTAAAGTAGTACAACATTGCAGGAATAATCGCCGCCATAACGATGTCAGAGTATGGCACATTCAGCGTCTCAGCCATAATGAACGCTACCGCACCCATAACAGGAGGCATAATTTGCCCGCCCATAGAAGAAGTCGCTTCAACAGCGCCCGCAAAAACAGAGCTATAGCCAAAGCGTTTCATCAATGGAATCGTAAATTGTCCAACGGTTAAAACATTGGCAACACCTGAGCCCGAAATAGTTCCCATAAGCCCAGAAGAGATAACCGCAACCTTAGCAGGTCCACCTTGTGCGCGTCCAACAAGCCCAAGAGCAAGCGCATTAAAGAGGCGAATCATTCCTGCATGTTCTAAGAATGTTCCAAAAAGGATGAACAAAAAGATATACGTAGCAGAAACCAATGTAGGTGTGCCTAAAATGCCATCGCTTCCAAGGTAGAGTTGGCTCACAATTTGATCAAAACCAAATCCTCGGTGTGCGATGGAAAGAGGCAAATACTGCCCAAAAAATCCATACGCCAAAAAGAGTCCACACACCAGCGTTAAAGCAAACCCCACCACACGGCGTGCCGCTTCAAACACTAAGAGTGAAGCGAGTGTTGCAACGACGAGATCGGCGGTTGTTGGATCGCCTGAACGCTCAATAAGATCTGCTTCAAACACCAGATGGTAAAAACCAAGCCCAAGCCCAAGAAGGGAAAGCAAAAGGTCATACCAAGGAATACTCTGCTGTGAACGTCCTTTGGAACTAGCAGGATAAAGCATAAAGATAAGGAACATCAAAAAGCTTACATGTAAAGCTCGAATAATCAAACTCGAAAATGGATGAAACGCCGCAACAGAAATCTGATAGGCAGAAAATGCAAGCGCACCAAACATCACCAAACGTGACGCCCAGCCTATAAGCTGCCGCTGGTGCCCGTGCTCTTCAAAATCAGAAGTATCTTCGTGAACTTCCTCGGTTAATAAGGCAGACATACTCTTTCCTTCAACATTTTTTATTTAATCAAACCCATCTCTTTGTAGTATTTTTCAGCGCCTGGGTGCAATGGAGCCGGAGGATTTTTCGCAGCATTTTCTAAGCTAATGCCTTTTGCTGCAGCGTGTGCTGCGACCATTTGGTCTAAGTTTTCAAACATTGTTTTAGTCATGGTATAGACGGTTTTTTCTGAAACACCCGAATGGGTTACAAGGAAATTTTGAACAGAAACGGTTTTAACATCAGCCGTTTGACCTTCGTATGTGTTCGCAGGGATGATGCCTACTTGGTATGCAGGATCGTCAATTTTTTTAACAATCTCTTCTGAAATGTTCAAGAAAACTACTTTTTGTGATGTCGCAAGATCGCGAAGTGCTGCAACACCTGCACCTGAAGAGAGCAATGTAACATCAAGTTGTCTGTTTTTCATGAGCTCAACAGACTCAGCGTAAGAGAGGTACTCAACTTTTGCAAAATCTTTATAACTAAGCCCTGCTGCTGCAAGGATGGCTCTTGAGTTAAGTTCTGTTCCTGATTTTGGAGCACCGACAGAGATGCGTTTGCCTTTGATGTCAGCAAATGACGTGATGCCAGAGTCTGCCGCGGCAACAAAATGGATATAGTTTGGATAAAGTGCTGCGATAGTACGAAGTTTAGAAAGGGGTGCTTTAAAGCCAGCTTCCGCATTGCCTTTGTACGCATCGGAGAGTGAGTCACCTAAAGAGATCGCCGCTTCACCACGTCCTGCTTGAAGGAGATTGAGGTTTTCAACGCTCGCTTTAGTTGCTTGAACCGCGGTTTTAGAATCGGGGATGGCTTTGGCGTACATCTGGGAAAGTGCAACACCTAAAGGGTAGTAGATACCACTCGTTCCACCCGTGAGAACATTGATAAACTCTGCCGCATAAAGTGAAGTCCCAAGACTCACTGCCATAACGCCTAGTAAAAGTGATTTTTTCATAGATCGCTCCTTATTAAGTAATTTGCTTATTAAACTAAAGGCTTATTGTTCTATTTTATTTTACTGTTCACTTCACAACAAGCTTCTTATAGTTCCACTTTAATGCAAATTTCCTTGGAAAATCTAAAAATGTCACACCTTTACATGTTTACATGTAAAATGCTTCGTATAGAAACATATTAATACCCAAGCTCCTCATCGACTAAAATAATGGTTGTACGCCCTTCTTCATCACCATTAATATAGGCAAATTTTTTACCAATATTATGTATGTTATAACGAGGTTCTTTCCCCAAACTGATAGCGACATTGTTTAAACGCTCAATGTTTTTAGGGCTTGCCACGTCATGTATGCGCTTAAAGCCCTCTTCCACATTCTCAACAAGTTTGTTAATGCCAGCAATAATCAGCACTTTTTTAGGACCAAAGATCTGTGCAGCAACCCTATTTCCACTGCCATCGGCATTGACCAGTTCTCCATTTTTTGTGAGTGCATTGGTGCCAGAGATGAAAAGATCACAGGTCAAACCTTGTCGTCTTCTAGCAACATTTTCTTCCATGCTAATCCCTGCTTCATACTGATTATAAAGGGTGATGTCTTTACGAGAAGTAATATAATCGTAAAGCCCTATTTCTTTTACCGTCACTGAGCCACCCATACCAATGCTTACATGTGGCTTGATGAAACTCATGGCAACACTAAGTGCCTCTTCTTTATTGGGAACACAAATAAGCTCAAATCCATGCTTTTTATAAATTTTTTTAAGTGCTTCCATCATCTCAACCCTTTCAATTTTTGCCAAAATCATACTCTTATTTTCAAAAAGGTATAATAAGGAAAATTTTACAACACATTAGAAGGAATGTACCCCTATGGGAAGAGCGTTTGAATACCGAAAAGCAGCAAAAATGAAACGATGGGGAAATATGTCACGCGTATTTCCAAGACTTGGACGAACCATCATGATGGCAGCAAAAGATGGTGGTGGAGACCCTGATATGAACCCAAAACTAAGAGCCGCTATCTTAAATGCTAAAGCGGAAAATATGCCCAAAGACAACATCGATGCGGCGATTAAGCGAGCACTTGGCAAAGATGCACAAACTCTTAGTGAGGTTACTTTTGAAGGCAAAGGACCGCATGGTTCACTTTTCTTTGTTGAGTGCGCAACTGACAACAACACCCGTACCGTTGCCAACATCAAAAGTGCGTTCAAAAAAGCGGGCGGGGAGATGGTCAACAATGGCTCACTCGACTTTATGTTCTCTCGCAAAGCCGTTTTTGAATTTGCTAAAACCGCAGATATGGACATCGAAGAGTTAGAACTTGAACTCATTGATGCTGGACTTGAAGAGATCGAGGAAGAAGAAGGCGTAGTCCTAGTCTATGCAGACTACACCAACTTTGGAAGCTTGAGTGCCGCATTTGAACGCTTAGGCATCGCTTTAACCAAAGCGACCTTAGAGCGCATCGCCAACACACCTATCACCCCAACCGAAGAGCAAATGCCCGACATCGAAAAAATCATCGAAAAAATCGAAGATGATGACGATGTTCAGGCTGTTTATACCAACCTCGGTTAATACACTTTAGGGCTTTACATGTAAAGCCCTTTTTCCCCCTTATACCGTTTTAAATTGAGCGAGTGTATTGTTCAGTGATCCAGAGAGTTTTGCGAGATGTTCAGCAGCACTTGCTATCTCTTCAACACTTCTAGCATTTGAGCTCGAAAGAGAATTAATGATGGTAATTTTCTCAATGATCACACTATGAACGAGTTTCGCGTTGTGCTCTGTTTTAATCACAACTTCATTGCTTGCTACAACACTTTGCTGCAGCATCTTAACAGCTTCTTCTGTTTGCGTTTCAACTTCATTGGCAAGAAGCCCAAGTTTTTGAACACGCGTTGCATTCATATTCATTTCGCCACTAATGTCGCCAATGGATTGAACGATGACATTGATCGTTGAATTGGTTTCGATAAGACTTTTTTGAGTTCGTTCAGCTAACTTTCTTACTTCGTCTGCCACGACAGCAAATCCACGTCCATGCTCTCCAGCTCTTGCTGCTTCAATGGCGGCGTTGAGCGCTAAGAGATTGGTTTGATCGGCTATGTCGCCAATCACCTCAAGCACGACTCTCACTTGATTGGCTTCACTTGCTAGATGATTAAGACGGTCATTTATCATGGCTTCTGCTTCTACTGTTTGGTTGAGCTGATCTATGGTTTCGTTGAGAATCTCTTGTGCTTTTTCAAGGCTGCTTTGTGCAACAAGCGTAACATTTTTACTTTTATTGGCTTGCTCACTCGCTTCACTAATATCTTGTGCCACCTCTTTCGTATCACGTACCGTTTGTGCTACTATAGCGGACTCTTCTTCGGCTCTTTTGCCAATTTGCAAGCTTGTGTTGGAAAGTTCCTCTGCTATCGAGGCATTTTCCATAGCGTTGCTTTTTGCTCCTGAAATCGCATGGGATATCTCTTCTAGAAGTGCATTGACGCTTTGCATGGTGTCGTTTATTTCATCTTTTGTATTGGTTTGTATCGCGCTCGATAAATCTTTGTTGGTAGCCATAGAGTGACAACCAACTGCTGCCAATTTTACCGACCTGCCTACACTGCGTGAAATAAGTAATGAAATCAAAATAGATATAGCTATGGCTATAAGTGCCACAATTAACATTGTTGATTTAGAAAAAGATATGGTTATTTTTCCTTGATTATTTGCCTCAGCTGCAACTTTCTCATTGAGGTCTATGATTTTGCCAAGCGTGGTTTCAGCGGCACCAAAAGTGACTTTATTGGTGGCATATAAATCATAAAATTCTATAAATAATTTTTTTTGCATCTCTTCTGATTTATTATCGGCAAGCTTACGTGTAACTGCTTTTAGCTTTTCGACATCAACTCGCCAAAGTGCCCACTCTTTTTCAAATTGCTTCCAGAGGATTTCTTCTTCTGCTGTTTGAGGCAACGGCTCATAAATTTTCCAGCCTTTGTCTATGCGTTCCCAAATTGCTTTATCTTGATCTAGAATTTTTGCAAATTCCTTTTGGGAGCTATAGTCATTTTCATAGATAGGAACTTCAAGAATATTGGCTTTGATAGCCGTTTGTCCCTCATTGATGATTTCTAACCCTAAGATTGATGGCAATCGAACTTCACTTACCTCGCTTAAAGCATTACCACACGATGTTATTCCATGCCCACCAGTAAAACTTGTCAACAACAGCCCCGCTAAAGATACACCTAAAAGCAATGCTAGCTTTGACTTTATTGTTTCAAACATATTTTTACTCCTCATTTTTGGTGACATATATCTCTATTCTTAAATTATTATTATTAGTTCTGAAACCTTAGCATACATTCAGTCACCCAGTAGTTGTATTTAAGGAAACAATATATGACCAATTTATGACTAATGATTAAAATTTATCCTATAGGATAATGATTTCAGCATTATATATCACTAAAGTTATATTAATACTTAACCTATAGGATAAATTAAGATGAAAGAAAATTTTAGTAATACTACAGATCAAGAAGTAATGAAGTTTTATGCAGATGTTTCAAACAAAATCAAACAGTTACGTACAGAAGCAAATATGACGCAGTTGGATTTATCGCTTGAAATTGGTATAAAATCAGTAGCTTTTTACTCGAATTGTGAGAACAATCGCTATGGGAAACATTTCAATTTAGAGCATATTTATAAAATTACAAAAGTCTTTAATATGCCGTTATCTTTCTTTTTTAACACTATTTCATAATAAAATATCTTCTATTTACTTCTGTGTCGAAGAAGCCAGTTGAACTCCAAGCCCTGCAAAGGTCAGCGCAAAACCTCGTTTTAACCATGCTTGCACGCGGTGTGATTCCATCACGCTTTGACGAAAACTATGTGCTAAAAGACCATAAATAACAAAAACAACAAATGTCATAAGCATAAAAACCGCACTTAAAACCAACATGTCCCCCAATGGCGATGTTGTTTCAGGTGCAACAAATTGTGGTAAAAAAGCCAAAAAAAAGATGGTCAATTTTGGATTGAGGATGTTGAGTAAAAATGCTTTGGTCGCTAAGGAGATGGCACTTGAGCGTGTTGGCAAAGACTGAGCTTCAAAACTACTTTTATCTCTCCACGTTATTACCGCAAGATAGAACAGATATAAAACACCTGCAAACTTCAGCAGCTCAAAGGCAAGTGCGCTCGTGTGCATAATGGCAGCAAGTCCAAAAATCGTTGCTAAAAGGTGTGGTACAATCCCTGCAGTGCATCCAAGTGCAGCATAAACACTGGCTTTTCGACCTTGTACTAAGCCCGTTGAGATGGTAAAAATGACACCCGTGCCAGGGATGAGCACAACAATCAATGAGGTGATGAGAAATTCGATGCCAATCATAACAAAAGCTCCAGCATAAAATGATAGAACTATTTTATCATAGAGTGCCTTATAGGGCTTACTCCGTTTTCATATATCCAAGGTCACTCTCATTATTGAGCCGCTTTACAATACTTTCTTGATAAGAACTTGCAAGAGAAGGTATGTTTAAAATCGTTTCAAGAATTTGCCTGTATCTTTCAGGCTCTCTAAAAGCGTTATTTGCCTCCAAAATGGAAATTTGAGGTGTCTTTTTTTGCTTGATTACCCGCACGTCATTGTTAGATCCTATGATGCCTTCTTGCAGCACTTTATAGTACCATCCCGTCAGTCCGCTGGTAAAAATCTCATTGGTAAAGGCTTTATGATTCCATCTTCGTGAAATTTTCCAACACGGTTTTCGCGGCTGTGAGACTTGCAAAATAGCTGTACCTATCTGATGAATTTCTCCTAACGTAACATTGCTTTCATGCAAGCCTTTTATCGTTAGATTTTCCGCTAAAGCACCATAAGGTAAAGACTCGACTTCTAAAAATGAAGCCCAATGCGCATAGTTTTCATAGCTATTAGCAAAAATGGCTTTATCGATACCACCATGGTGCATTTTATCGGCGACCTCATCGCCCGATAAACCACTGAAACTTGCAAAAAGAGGGGTTTGGCTAACTTCTTTAAACGATGCACTAAACCACTCTTTTTCTAAAAAATCCTTTGCTTGTGCATCACCATACGCTTTGGCACGCCCAACTTGTACCGAGAGTACTTTTGCCATTATGCTCACTCCTTAATCTTCTTCGCATATTTTAGTACAACATGCTCGAATTTGTTTTGATGCACATCAAAACTCTTTACATGTAAAAGGTTTTACTTGATCAATTCCACTTGAAGGCGCATCATAGCAACATGCACTCTTCCTTCATGATCAACTGGACAAAGCGCCAAATAAGCCTCTATCCACTCCTTAATAAATGCTGCCTTTTTCTCACGTGGAATAGGATTGATAAAAGGAAACCATGTTGTCTCGATCCAGCCTTGGAACGCCTTAACATCCTCATGCACCATATCTTTAAACACTAAGCTAGTCGTATGTGAGCTAAAGTCCATATCTGAGAGCAAGACCTCATAAGTTTTGTCCGAATGAAAGGTATAAGGCATCTCAAACGCTTCAAAATACGTCGCATAGTGTGGAAAAATTTGCCCCAATGCTTCAAACACTTTTTCGCCATTTCCCGCTCCTCCCATCTGTAAAATCGCTCTGCCTTTTGGTTTTAGCGCTTTATAGATTCCTTCTAAGACTGCTTTATGGTCTTTCACCCAGTGCAATGCCGCATTGGAAAAAACAACATCAAAACGCTCACCAAAACTCAAAGCTTGTGCGTCCATCTGCAGAAAAGTTGGCTTCGAAAAAGCAGCTTTTGCATACGTAATCATTTCGCTACTAAAGTCGATGCCGACCACTTCACCGCAGGTGTGACGACTCAGCACATCAGTGATCTTTCCATCGCCACACCCAATATCCAAGATGGACTCATCGCCTTTTAGCTCCATCTTTTCGATCAACTCATTCGCCCAAACAGCCTGCCCTTTTGAATTTGACGCATAATCGCTTGCTTTCCATTGTTCACTCATCGTTTTTCCTCTTTACATGTAAAAGATCAAAGCTTACAAATTTGTCTAAAAACTTTAAAAATCTCTTCGGCATTGACTTCGATGCCTTTTTCATCGCAAAGCCTTTGTACCTCTGTGGCGATTTCAATCTGCATATTTTTCGTCGTCTCAATGCCGTAAAACTCTTTGAGAACATACGCCACACCACTTTTGCCTGACTGCGAGTTGATGCGCACCACATCACGGTAATCCCGCTTGATATCCTTCGGGTCGATCACAAGGTACGGTACGTGCCAATAGCCATCTAACGCCACCTTTTGAAACTCCATACCCTTCTTTATTGCATCCTGATGGGTACCCGAAAAAGCCGTGTAAATCATAGAACCTACATAAGGGTGACGGGGAGGAATCGTGCTGTGCGTCAAAGTGATGATCTCCTGCAAAATTGTATCAATGTTATAAATATCCAACATCGGGTCAATCCCTTGCGAATAAAGGTTGAACGCCATCGTGATTAAGTCAACATTGCCCGCTCTCTCGCCATTGCCCATCAATGTCCCCTCAACTCTTTGCGCACCTGCTAAGATCGCCATCTCCGCGCTCGCAACCGCCGTGCCTCTATCATTGTGCGGGTGAACACTTAAAATAACGCTGTCTCTCTCCAACATTTGTTTGCTCATCCACTCGATTCTATCGGCATAAATGTTGGGTGTGCATGCCTCTAAGGTGTTCGGTAAGTTGATAACCATCGGTGCATTTTTCGTTGGCATCCACTCGCTAATAACCGCATTCACCACATCGCGCGCAAACTCCAACTCCGTTTGCGAAAAGCTCTCAGGTGAATACTGAAACATCACGTCACCTTTGAATTTTGCCGCCTCTTCTTTGATGATGCGTGTGCCCTCAACCGCTAAAGCAATAATCTCCGCTTTGCTTTTGTCAAACACAATTTTGCGCTGATTGTCCGCGGTTGGATTGTAAAGGTGCATCGTTACTTTTTTAGCCCCGCTCATCGCTTCAAAGGTTCTTTTGATGTGTTTTTCAATGGAAGGCATCAAAACCGCAACCCTAACATCATCAGGGATCAAGTTCTGCTCGATCAACGTTCTGCAAAAGTCAAAGTCCGTTTGTGAAGCACTCGGGTACGCGATCTCGATCTCTTTAAATCCCATCTCAACCAATTTTTGAAAATACGCCAATTTTTTGGTCGCATTCATCGGCTCTACAAGGGCTTGATTGCCATCGCGTAAGTCCGTACTAACCCAAATGGGAGCACCTGTTATAACGTTACTTGCCCACTCTCTGTGAGCTAAATGTACCAATGGGTACGGTTTGTATTTTTTAAATGTTTGTGTACTTTGCATAGAAATATCCTTAAGTTATAAAATGAGCCAAAAGCTCATATATGCCTAAAATCAGGCAGAAAAATCTTGCGTTATGGCAAGAAAAACAACAATGAAAATGATGAAAATTGTGCAATTTAGATAGAGGTATCCTCAGGGCTAAAAAGCCAATTTAAAAATCAACAGTGAAAAAAAATGGGGTGAGTGTGAAGGTTTAACGGAGCTTCAGAAGGAGGACGACGACGAGTGATGCGTTAGAAAATTGCGCAATGCTCTGAGGTTGATGTATGGTTTGATGGTTGATAAAAGTTTCCATCTGTTCTCCTTTAAGAAAATTTGTAACGTGAAGTATAGCACAGCTTTTTCTAAAATGTAAAGAGTGGGCGTTTAAAATCTCAAACGCCCATAAAGTGTTACGCTTTGAAAAGCTGATAAATAGAACTAAAGTCCTCATCACCTTTTCCCATCATTTTCATTTTGGAAAAAAGCTCTTTGGTGACACTCGCCGTATAAAGCGGACGGTTCAAACTGTATGCCAAGTCTTGCAGACAATGCAAATCTTTGGTAATCGCTGAAGTGCTAAAATGCGGGCTAAAGTCTTCATCGATAAGCTTTTGTGTTTTAGCCGCAAGAACAAGAGACTTTCCTCCCCCCGCACCCAAAATGTCCAACAACTCTTTTTTATCGATGCCACACGCTTCACCAAGAGCCGTACACTCGGCAATGGTCGCCATAAATGAACCCAAACAGAGGTTATTGATGAGCTTCATTTTCGCCGCAAAGCCAGCCTCTTTCAGATGAAAAATCGTCGAAGCAAATTTCTCAAGCAGTGGTTTACATGTAAGAAAAACACTCTCACGCCCCGCACAAACAGCGGTCAACTCACCCTTGCTCGCTGGCACAACACTTCCAAGCACTGGGCATTCAAGGTAATTGCCAC
The DNA here is from genome assembly GCF_025770725.1 of Sulfurospirillum oryzae. NCBI lineage: Bacteria > Pseudomonadati > Campylobacterota > Epsilonproteobacteria > Campylobacterales > Sulfurospirillaceae > Sulfurospirillum > Sulfurospirillum oryzae. The sequence goes on from NZ_JANZKZ010000001.1 coordinate 55,399, forward strand.
CTTGTTTTTCAACCATCGCATGAAATTCAATAACATCGTTGAAATGGTTGGTACTAAGATCGATGATGGTTTTGCCTTTTAAAGCACCGCTTAAAAGTCCGTTTTCCATTGTTAAAACATCACGAACACCTGCGGAGTCAAACAGACACAAAAGCACTGTGTCGCATTTTTCCAAGAGTACTTTGGGAGAACTCTCACAAACAAAGCCTTTCGCTTCTGCCTTGCTTTTGGTGCGATTCCAAACGATAACCTCTTCATTCATGCTCATTAAACGCTTTGCGATGGCTGTACCTAAATTGCCTAAACCTATAAAACCGATTGCCATTTTAAAACTCCTTTGACCTATTTTTTAGAATTATAGTCTAAATTAGACAATTTATCAATATAATTTTTCAAAAAGTTGTGTTATGATTTCCGTATGAAAAAAGAACTCAAACCTTATGTCGCACTATGCGATGCTGTTGCTAAACTATTTTACCCAAATGTTGAAGTTGTGATGCACGACTTGGAAGCTAAAAAACTCGTTCACATCGTCAATGCTTTCTCAAAACGTCGCGTCGGCGATGCGATGATTAGCGAGCTAAAAGACTTAAACAGTATCAAAGAGAACTGGGTTGGACCTTATGATAAAACCAGCAGTGAGGGCAAACGCCTCAAAGCGGTGAGTATCATCGTGCGAGACGTAGATGAAAAACCCATTGGAATGATCTGCATCAACTACAACACTGAGCCTATTGCATCGCTGTTTGAATCACTCAAAGGCTTTTTACATGTAAACGACTCTGAGCCAAAACCACCGGTACTTTTTTCACAAAGTTGGAGAGAGCATACGGATGAAACGATAGAAAAATATTTGAGCAGTAAAAACATCGCCCTTTCAGGTCTTTCAAGCGACGATAAAAAAGAGTTGGTCATTTTCTTAGAGAGTGAAGGCATCTTCGCCATTCGCAATGTCGTGGGGTACATCTGCTCAGTTTTAAATGTCTCGAAGGCTACGATTTATAACTGGTTGAAAGTGGTGAGAGGTTAGGCTCTCACCACTTTACATGTAAATCTTTACCCCAACTTCCATATCTTAAACCGCCTATTTTTAATGGTCGTAGCACACAGCCCATTAAAGGCTTTATCGGCGTATTCACGCGCTATAGCAACATAAGAGAATTTATCTAAGATGTCGATTTTACCGATGACGCCAGCTTCGAGTCCTATGTCTTTGGTGAGTGTGCCTAAGATGTCGCCTGCGCGCATTTTGTGTTTTTTGCCACCATCGATGCAAAGTGTGATGTACAAAGCTTTTTTAGGTTTTGTTAGGGTCGGATTTAGATCGCCAATGCTTTTACATGTAAAGGCAAAATTGGACTCTTTGAGTTCTTCAAAAAAGCTCTCTTCTCTTGGCGTGACAAAGCTCACCGCCATGCCCTCTTTTCCCATACGCCCTGTTCGTCCGATGCGATGGGTGTAGATTTCCATTGTTTGAGGAAGCTCGTAGTTGATGACCATCTCGACATCTTTGACATCAAGCCCACGGGAAGCAAGATCGGTGGCAACGAGAATTTGCGCACTGCCATTGGCAAAGAGAAGCAGGTGCTCGTCACGGTCGATTTGCTCTAAATCACCGTGCAAAGAGAGCGCATCAAACCCCTCATCGTAAAGGTAGCCTTGAAGCTCGGCAACCCCTACTTTGGTTTTGCAAAAGATGATGACAGACTTAGCGTCGCTCTCCAGTAAAACACCTTTAAGTGCCGCTTCTTTTTCGCGTGCTTCAACACTGTAACAAATTTGCGTAATGTTGGGTGAAGTATGTGCCTCTTCTTCGATGCTGACGCGAATGGCATTGCTTTGCACTTCGTTGCACATCTGCTCTATCTCTTTAGGAAAGGTGGCAGAAAAAAGCAGCGTTTGGCGTTTGCTTGGCATCTTAGCGATGATCTTTTCGATGTCCTCGTAAAAACCCATGTCGAGCATGCGGTCTGCTTCATCAAGCACCAATGTTTTGATGTGCTCAAAAGTGATCGTTTTTTCTTGCAAATGTTGCAATATACGCCCCGGCGTTCCCACGACGATATGAGCTCCATGCTCTAGGTTGATGCACTGAGGCACAAAACGCGTTCCGCCACACAGTGTCACGATCTTGATGTTATGAGCAAATCTGGCGAGCCGTCTTAGCTCCGCACTTACTTGTTCGGCAAGTTCACGCGTTGGGCAAAGCACGACCGATTGGATGCGCATGGAGTTTACATGTAAAGCTAAAAGAAGCGGAAGCCCAAACGCAGCGGTCTTTCCACTGCCTGTTTTGGCTTTGGCAATGATGTCGCGTCCTGCTAATGTGTGCGGTAATGTTGCCTCTTGAACAGGCGTCATTGTGTTGTAACCTAGATGGGAAAGGTTGGCTAACATATCGGTATGGGTGATCATTTGATCAAAAGATTGGGGGTGTGTTGTTTTCATATCGCAAATATATCACATTTTTTGCTAAAAATCGTCCGTTGATTTGGTATAATCAAAACCTCAAAGAAATCTTATGAAAATAAATATCGAAAGAGTCCTATGCAACGTTACCCTAACTTTAAGAGTTCTATTGCGTCTCGCCTTTTTGGTGCCTTTGCGTCCAAAGAGTTCCCAAGTCCAATACAACGAACCATCAACAAAACCTACGCTTCTATGATGAAGGTTGATTTGATGGAATTTGAAGAAGCACACTTATACAAAAGCCTTAATGCGCTTTTTACCAGACGTTTTAAAATGCGTCGTCTTTTTAATATCAATGAAAAAACGCTTATTTCGCCGTGCGATAGCATTGTGAGTGCTTTTGGAAAGATCGAAAACAACCTTGCTTTACAGATTAAAGGCTTTAGCTACAATGTGCAGGGCTTGCTAGGCGACTACATCGCTAAACGTGAAAAAGAGCGTTTAGAGGGTGGCGAGTTTGTCAATTTTTACCTCTCTCCAAGCGATTACCATCGCTACCATGCGCCTATAGATATGCGCATCGCTAAAGCCGTACATATACCCGGTCATCTTTACCCCGTTAACTTCACTTGGTTAAAAAAAATTCAGGGACTTTTTGTCGAAAATGAACGTGTTGTGTTAGAATGCTATACCAAAGAGAACAAACTGTTTTATATGGTTTTTGTAGGCGCACTCAACGTCGGAAAAATGGCATTTACATTCGATAAAAACATCCAAACCAATGCAAAAGCCAGTATTCAACAGTGTTACATGTACGATGATCTTTTTGTTACAAAAGGAGACGAACTCGGACATTTTGAGATGGGTTCAACCATCGTTATGCTTTTTGAAAAAGAGTCCGTCAATCTCGAACTTGAAGGAATCTCTCGTGTCAAATTTGGACAACCTATAGGGGGAATACGCGATGGAGAGCACAAAGACAGCATCACTCAAACAAATGAGTCGGGGGATGACGCTTCTTTACATTGAAGATGACACCCAAGCGAGGGATGCTGCAACCAGCCTTTTTTCAGAATTGTTCAATGATGTTATCGTAGGGGTTGATGGGAAGGATGGTGCACGCTTGTATGCCGCCCATCACGCCAACATCGATCTGGTCATCACTGACATAACAATGCCACACATGAATGGCATAGAGCTGATCCATAGCATACGCCACATCAATCCCGATGTTGCCATTATTGTTTTATCTGCACATAACGAAGCAAACTATCTTGCACAGACCATTGAAGCGGGTGTCGATGGCTATTTGCTAAAGCCTCTTAGCATTGCACCTATGATCTCGACACTGGGTAAAGTCCTCGAAAAGATTCATCTAAAACGAGAAAATACCAAAAGTGCTCTTTTGCTCAAACAGTATGAAAATATTACCAACACCAGCTCTATTATCTCCAAAACTGACCCTAAGGGTGTTATCACTTTTGTCAACGACAAATTCTGCCAAATTTCAGGCTATAAAAGAGATGAGCTTATTGGTAAAGCTCACAACATTATCCGCCATCCCGATATGCCAAAAGCTGCTTTTAGAGATCTTTGGAGAACCATCAAAGATGAAAAAAAAACATGGCAAGGCATTGTCAAGAACCGCGCTAAAAACGGTGACACCTACTACGTTAAAACGACCGTTCAACCTATCTTAAATCCCAAAGGAGAAGTCGAAGAGTTCATCTCTTTACGCCATGACATCACGGCTATCATGAGCGATAAAAAACAGCTTTTTGACTTTTTGGAAGCCAACCGTCTTTCGGTACTTATCTTGGTGCAGATTGAAGACTATCCTATTTTAGAAAAATTTTACGATAAAGCCAGTGTCGAGAAAATCGAAGATGCTTTTGGTAAAAACATGCTCTATCTTATGCCTAATAGGTGGGGATTTCAGCGTGTTTACCATCTTGGAAACGGGCTTTATGCTTTTGCGATTGACAGGCGTAATTGCAAAGCGACAAAAGAGGAAATTTATGCCGTTTTAGAGCAGTTTTTAGCCAACGTCAAAGAATACATCGTCAAAATAGACTCTATAGAATATGATATTTCCGCCATTTGTAGCTTTACTTATGGCATATTTAGAATCTTTGAAGATGCCAAGATTGGTATCGAAAATGCTATTCAAAGCAAACAACCCATCGTTTATGCCGATGGACTCTCTGGCATTGAGTATGACAATGCACTCAAAAATATTGAGACCATTCACATGATCAAAACAGCGATTGATAACCGCAAAATCATCTCTTATTTTCAGCCTATCGTCAATAATACAACGCAAAAAATTGAAAAATACGAATCGCTCGTGCGTCTTGTGACGGAAGATGGACAGCTTTTAACGCCTTTTTATTTTCTTGAAACTGCCAAAAAAGGACGTTATTACTCTAAAATCACCCGAATCGTTTTAGAGAACTCTTTTGCAGCTCTTTATAAAATTCCTGAGGTTTCTATTTCCATCAATCTTTCGGTTCATGACATCGAACGTGACGAGATCACAAGCTATATCGAAGCCTTACTTACCCAACACAGTGATGAGGCGCATCGCATCATTTTTGAACTGTTGGAGAGTGAAGATATAAAAGATTTTTTTGTGATTAAGAAATTTATACAAACCGTTAAAGCCAAAGGTGTCAAAATTGCCATTGACGACTTTGGAACAGGATACTCAAACTTTGAGCGACTGCTCTCGTATGAACCTGACATTCTTAAGATCGATGGTAGCCTTATTAAAAATATTCACAACAATCAGGTAAATCAGCATATCGTAGAGACAATGATCCTTTTCGCTAAAAAACAACGCCTCACAACTGTCGCGGAATTTGTAGAGAATGAAGCAATCTATGAAATTGTACGTGATATGGGAATTGACTACTCGCAAGGATACCATTTCGGGAAACCCAAGTTGTTTTAGAACCCTCTTTTACATGTAAAGCACAAACTCCTCTTTTTCTTGAGGCTTTACATGTAAAACCTTTATTTAATTTTCTTCCAATACAAACTTTCTATAATGGTGCATAAAAATAAATAAAAGGAATGTGTTTGATAACAAAAATAGATATGAATTCCCCCGAATTTATAGCAGAATTTGAAAAAACGGAACTCTTTACCGACAAAGTATGTGCGCAATTTGGCTTTGCTTACACGCCATTAGAAGAAGTAAAAGAGTCCATTCAACAAGGTTTAACACGCAATAAGCTCATTTATGGCAAACGCTACTGCCCTTGTTTTATGGTTATAGGAAATACCCTTGAAGAGCAAGCGAAGGCTGACAACCGTTTGTGCCCTTGCACGCCAGCTCTTAGCGTAGAAATCCCCCAACATGGTAAATGTCACTGTACGATCTTTTGTACCCCCGAGCATGCGCATGAACTCGCCCAAGCCGAAAACATGGAAGAAGTCGCCCATACCCATTCAAGAGGTCTCAGCAAAGAAGAGTGCGAAGCCTTGATGAAAAAAGAGCAGGTTGATGGCAATGAGCTTGAAGCGTTACTCGAAGCGAGAGAGCAAGGCTGTGTGAAATTCAATCTTGTGGATACGAGAGAGTGGATGGAGTGGATGAGTGAGCGCATCAAGGGAACAGACTTTTTGATCCCAACAACGAGTTTTCACAACGCTCTCTCCCAACTCAATGGCAAAGAGAACACACCTGTCATCGTTTACTGTTACAGTGGAAGCCGAAGTGCGTATTGCCAACGTATCTTAAAACACATGGGCTATAAAACGGTGATAAATCTCGAATACGGCATTATGGCGTATGATGGGGAAACTGAAAGCGGAGAATAAAAAGAAAAGTCCTTTTACATGTAAGGCTTACATGTAAAAGGATTTAAAAGTTATACGTTAAATCTAAAGTGCATGACATCGCCATCTTGAACGATGTATTCTTTACCTTCTAGGCGCATTTTACCCGCCTCTTTTGAGCCAGCTTCACCTTTGTATGCGATAAAATCATTGTAGCCAATGACTTCTGCACGGATGAATCCTTTTTCAAAATCGTTATGGATAACCGCCGCAGCCTTAGGAGCTTTCCAGCCCTTTTCAATCGTCCAAGCGCGAACTTCTTTCACACCTGCGGTGAAGTAAGATGCAAGACCGAGTTTGTCAAACGCTAGGCGAATGATCTGTTTAAGACCTGATTCTTCGATGCCAAGCTCTTTTAAAAACTCTTCGGCTTCTTCCTCTTCAAGGGCGATCATCTCTTCTTCAACTTTGGCACATAAAACAACGACGTCCGCACCGACCTCTTTAGCGTGTGCTTTTACCGCTTTGACATGCTCGTTTTCTTCGAGTAAGCCTGCTTCATCGACATTGGCACCGTAAATGATGGTTTTGTTAGAGAGGAAACGTAGTTCTTTATCGAGTGCTTGGAAGTTTTCATCGTCTTTGCGAGCAAACGTACTGACAGGTTTGATGTCATCAAGATGTGCTCGAAGTTCTGTGGCAATCTCTGCCATCGCTTGCGCACCCTTTTCGAGTTTGGCTTGACGTTTGAGACGGTCTAGCTTTTTGTCGAGTTGTTGAACATCGGCAAAGATAAGCTCACTCTCGATGATCTCAATATCACGAAGGGGATTGATGCTGTTTTCAACATGCGTGATGTTCTCATCTTCAAAACAACGTACCATGTGTAAAATGACTTCGACTTCACGAATGTTTGATAAAAACTGATTGCCAAGTCCTTCGCCCGCACTTGCACCTTTAACCAAACCAGCGATGTCAACAAAATCCACCGTGGAGTGCTGAATGCGCTCAGGATTGACGATCTTTGCAAGCTCTTCAAGTCTTGGATCTGGAACAGGTACGACAGCTTTATTTGGCTCTATTGTACAAAAAGGATAGTTTGCAGATTCTGCATTTTGCGCTTTGGTAAGTGCATTAAAAGTGGTTGATTTTCCAACATTGGGGAGTCCTACGATACCGACACCTAAGCCCATATATTACCTCGTATTTAGTATATTTTAAGGATAGTATAGCGAGAAAGGGCTTAAGACTCCTCTAAAAGAGCGTGTCGCTTAATATCTCATTAATAATCTCATCGGCTGGACGATTTTTCTCGCGTGCTAATTTTTCGATTTTTTCCACCAAAGAGCTTTGCAAGTAAATCACTGCTCTACTCGTGTTTTCTTCGTCTTTTTTACATTCATCGTACTCGCGTTGCATCTTAATTTTTGTCTCTTCATCCATGGGTGCTCGAAGAGATTTGTACTCAACCAGTACGCCGTCTTTATAGACACCCGAAACTTCAGCATAGACCCAGTAGTAGCCTCCATCTTTGCGAAGATTTTTGACATACCCTTTCCACATTTCACCTCGTCCAAGCGTTTCCCAGAGTGTTTTAAAAACAGAGTGAGGCATATCGGGATGACGAACAATGTTATGAGGCTTTCCAATGAGCTCATCAATCGCATAACCAGAAATGCGAGCAAATGTTTCGTTGGCATACGTTATTTTTCCACTTAAATCCGTACGTGAGATAATGAGTTCATCACTTGGAACCGACGTTTCAACAAACATCTGATAGGTCGTTTGCATAAGATGCCTTTAGTGTATTTTTTTCTTCAAATCACCCTTATAGACAATGTCTTTTAGGGCAACATTTTCATCATTGAGTATGGGTGGAACACTGGGTGATTGCTCTAGCTTTTCTCTCTCCGCGTCTAGTTCATCTTCACTGTATGCCATCATCATATCGGCACAGATAACATGAGGGATTTTTTCAATCTTTTTCATTTTTGACATCTCTTCATCGAGATTTTCGCCCTCGATGGTCACAACAATTTTTCCTTTTTCAATATCGTGAAAATGGTAGTCGCAAAAATCATTCGCTTCGCATGTTGCAATAATTTCTTCAACATACTCAGGCTTTGTTTGTATCACAATACTTGAAATATTCATGGCAGTCTCCAAATCATAATAAATTGATCATCGCTTGCACTGACGAGTTCTTTGTCGCTGGCAAAAATGATGGTATTAAGCGTACTTTTTTGCCCTTTTAACGTATGGACTTTACGTTTAGAAATAAGATCAAACAACACAATATCGTTTTGTTCATTAAAGGCAAATGCACCTAAATTGAGGTTTGGGCTAAGGGCACCCGCATAAATGAGAAATGAGCCATCAAACCGCTCAAAGCCACCACTTCCAATATCGTAAACAATGCCTCGTCTGTCTTGCCCCGCACACAAAACTTTCTCTTTTTTAAAGTCAACTTTATAGACATTGTCCACATTACCGCCTTTAAGCACGGTGGATATCTTTCCATTGAGCGCATCAATAATAGTAATCTCACCTGACTCACAAGAGCTTGCAAACATTGTCTTATTTTCATTCAAGGCAAAATCACTAAAATGCGAAGGATTAGGCTGGATACGGTATATCTCTTTTTTATTTTTAATATCCCACAAAAAAAGCTCGTTGCTTAAAAGCGCTACTAAAATGCGGTTTTTATCGATAAATTTGGCTTTAGAAATGAAAAGGTTTGCGTGAGCATCAATAATCACTTTAGGCTTACCCTCTTCAACAAGATAAAGTTCCCTTGCACCACTGCTGGTTTGAACGACGGCAAGAAGCGTTTTATCTATCATGTCCACGGAAAAAACCTTAGGTGCTATCTCATCTGCTGTAAAGTCTTTGATTTTGGGAAATTCTATTTTAGAAAGTTTCGTTACGTCGCTTAGTTTATAGGTTTCAAGCGTTCCATTACTCGTCCCTGCAATGATTTTATCATTGACAAGTGCTATTTGCTGTACGGTACCGGATGCTTCTATGATGTGTTGTGGCGTTAATTCACCACTCCAAAGTAAGCTTGCACACACACTTAAAAAAAGAAGATATTTCATGCCTTCCCTTCCTCTTTGATCCGAATTGCATCGCTTGGACAAATGCCTATGCACATACCGCATCCAATGCACTGGTCTATCTCAATCGTAGGTTTCCAAAGTCCCAAAAAATGAATGGCTCTTGGTTCACACGTATCAAGGCAACTATTGCACAAACTTTGATGCCATGCCATACATGCCATTATATCAATCTCAGCTTTGACATGTAAGTTTTTTTCATCGTTACATGAAAGGCTTAAAACGTCGTTCGGACACGCTCTTGCACACGCCTCACAAAAGGTACATCCGCCTTTTGTAAAGTCTACGCAAGGTGTATGGGTGGTAGCATCCAAGAGGATGATATTTTCTTCACACGCTTCCATGCAAGGCGTATCTTTACATGTAACGCAATGATCCAAAAATTCATACCCCTCTTGATGGTAAGGAGGGCGCACACACAACTCATTTTGATTTTTTTGCGCCTTTTTTTTACCAAAAAGAGAGGCGAAAACCCCTCTTCTGCTACCATCTGTCATGGCTACTTCACACCTTCATTGAGCGTATCAATGAGGTTTGAACGATTTTTCTCACTCTCTTTACGATAGTCTGGTTTAAAATTATTTTGAACCAAAGGCTCGTTAGCCGATTGTGGCACATGGCATGCTGAACAGTTATAGCGAGCTTGACTCATCTCTGTAAGCACTTTTTGCGTTCTCATATCGAAAAAGTGAGACTTAGGAATTGGAGTCGCTTTCACTGCCTCAGCAACTTCAGGCAAGTGACAACCCGTACACGCATTGCTCTCTTTCGTCATATCTAGCATACCCTCAACATCATGAGGAATCAATGGAGGTGCATTTTCAAACGATCTTTGAATCACTTTTGATTCACCTGCGCTCACAGTAGAATACGACGTTGGTTCACCAACAACCGTTTTTTCGCTGTAAAGATCCACCTTTCTAAGCCCTAACTCTTCTTCATTGTATGATTGTGATACCGCACATCCAGTTGCCACAATAATACTTAACAAAGAACCCATTATTAACGTTTTTGTACTAATCATTCTTTTTCTCCTACATTTGTGTTAATGTAATTCCTCACACCAAAAGAGAGTGCATCACTCTCACACACCTCAACACATCGTCCGCAATTGGTACACTCTCCTGAATCTATGGCGCCACTGCTTTTAGAGATAATGCCAAGAACTTGTTTCTCAGGACAAATCTCTTTACACTTCATGCACAAAGTACACTTCGTGTGGTCGTGTTTAACACGTACCAGACTTAAACGCCCCACAAGAGAGTAAAACCCGCCCAAAGGGCAGATGTGTCCGCACCAGCCATTTTTTACGGCAAAAAGATCAAACAAATAAATGCAAAGTATAGGAGCAGCACTCATACCTATTCCAAATATGACGCCTCTGCTTAAAATCCCGATAGGACTGACCAGCTCAAATGCCGCAACACCTGTTATGAACGATAGTATAAGGCTAAGGGCTAAAACCCAGTACCTTACATTACGACTCATCCATACTTTTCTTTCGACTGCTTTATCCAAGAGGAGCACTCTTCGTGTCCAGTTTGCTGCGTCTGTTACCATATTGAGAGGACATACCCATGAACAAAATGCGCGACCACCGACAACCATGTAAAAAAGCAGGATCACAGCAGCACCCGTAAGAACATCTATCCCTGCAAGCGCTCCTGCCGCAAACATCTGCAACAAGGCAAATGGATCGGCTAAAGGAAGCTTTTTCATCACCAAAGAGGCACTTAGATTGCCGCTTAGAAGCATAAAGCCATACGCATTTGCTGCCACATACAACAAAAGTATGCCCAACTGAGTGAAACGTCGTGCCATCATAAAACGGTGGCTTCTTATCCATTCTCTCATTTGAACATCTCCTCATTCGTATTTAAGTAGTCCTGCGCAGACTTCTCACTACGTTTGGTATGTGTCGTAACATCGCCGCTCGCTTTTTCTAAGCGTTTCTCGTCCCCTTGCTCCCAGCCTTTAATGTAATGTGAGCCGATACTTCCTTTGGCAATTTCCAAAGGTAACACATGGATCGCCGCTTTTTCGGTGACACACGCTCTCTCGCACAAACCACATCCCGTACAGGTTAGGCTGTTTACTATCGGTGTTAAATAAGCATGTTTGCCTGTTCGCTCATTTCGTCTATACTCTAACTTAATCGCACTGTCCATAATAGGACACGCCCTGTAACACGCGTCACACTGAATCCCCCAAAACGCGATGCACGACTCAACGTCAACGACGGCAAGCCCCATGCGGGCTTTGGTGATGTCAAGTTCTTTGACACCCTCAGTGATCTTAGAAACGCTCTTTTCATCCAACGCTCCGCTAGGGCATACAGGCACACAGGGTATGTCTGTACACATATAACACGGAACCTCACGAGGCACAAAAAAAGGCGTTCCCATAGGTTTTGTGTCACCCGGTTTGGCAAGACTTAGCGTATGGTATGGACACGCAACAACGCACTGTCCACACTTAATACATAGGCGCATAAAGTCTTTTTCGGCAACTGCCCCAGGTGGGCGAAGAATCAATGGAGCCTTCTTTGCCTCTTCCAAATACCCTGTCCAAACCATGCCACCCAACGCTAAAAATCCACTACTTTGAGCGATCAAAGAGAGAAATTTACGACGTGGGCTGATTGCGATTTTATTTGTTTCGTGATTGCTCACTAACAATCCTTTTACATATTGCGTGCATTAAGCTTTATAAAGCTTAACCGCACATTTTTTATAGTCTGTCTGTTTAGAGATCGGACATGTTGCATCAAGGCACACTTTATTGATGAAAACTTTCTCATCAAACCAAGGAACATACACCAAACCACGAGGTGTTCTGTTTCTTCCTCTGGTTTCAACGCGAGCTTTACAAGAACCTCTACGACTCTCCAACCAGATAAGATCACCTTGTTTAAAGCCCTTAGCTTTGGCGTCTTCTGGGTGCATATAACAAAGTGCCTCAGGAACAGCACGGTAAAGCTCAGGTACACGCATGGTCATCGTACCACTATGCCAGTGCTCTAACACACGACCTGTACATAACCAGCTGTCATACTCAGCATCTGGCATCTCACATGGGTCCATATACGGTCTAAAGAAAATTTTCGCTTTGTTTTTAAGTGGAAATGTCTCTTCAGTGGTTGGTTTGAGTAAGTTACCTTTTTTGAGGGCTTTCGCAAAATCACCATAGAATGCAAACTCACCATTATTTGCTTTTGCAGCATAAGGATCATACTTAGCGTTAAATCTCCATTGTGTCTCTTTACCATCGACAACTGGCCATTTAAGTCCTCTTACTTTGTGGTAGGTGTCAAAGTCAGCCAAGTCATGTCCATGACCTGTACCAAATTGGCGATACTCTTCCCAGATTGCTTTTTGCAAGAAGAAGCCATACCCTTTCCACTCTTTACCATCACTGCCCATAACACCACGTTTGTCACCAAAGACTTCCGTGTTGTCAAAGCCATCCCCGATAGGATCTTTTGCTTTAAATGATTTGAAAAAGTCGTTTGCAAACAAAATGTCATAAAGCGTATCGGTCTCTTTGTAACCCATCGCTTTTGCCGCTTCGATAACGTTTGGTAATTTGCCACCTTTAATCGGTTGTTCACCCCAAACATCTGCAATCGTAAAGCGTTTTGAAAGCTCAACCCATTGCCAAGTATCACTCATCGCATCGCCTACTGGGAGGACTTGTTGTTTCCACTGTTGTGTACGACGCTCTGCGTTGCCGTATCCACCCCATTTCTCATAGATCATCGCAGAAGGTAAAATAAGATCAGAGACTTTGGCAGAAATTCCTGGATACGCGTCAGAACAGACGATGAAGTTGTCCAAGTTACGTGCCGCTTTAATCCAGTGCTCTGCATTTGCAGTGTCTTGGTATGGATTACAAACGTTAACCCATGCAAATTTAATTTTTCCACTCTCGATTTGTCTGTGGATATTCATAATATGTTGGTAACCCATAGGGTTAAGTGTACCAGCAGGCAACTTCCATACTTTTTCAGTTACTTCTCTATGCTTTGGAATCGAAACGTCCATATCTGCAGGCAAGCGGTGTGTAAATGTACCTACTTCACGCGCTGTTCCACAAGCACTCGGTTGTCCTGTCAAAGAGAAAGCGCCTTCCCCTGGTTTAGCTTGTTTGCCAAGAAGGAAGTGAACCATATAAGACTGTTCATTGACCCACGTGCCACGTTGATGTTGGTTCATACCCATTGTCCAGAAACTGACGACTTTACGCTCTTTTTCGATGTAAAGGTTTGCTAATGTTTGAAGTTTTGCTTTGAAGTCTTCGAGTTTTTCATCAGGATTGCCTTTAGCAATTTTCGCAACATAATCAAGCGTATAAGGCTCTAAACCTTTTTTGAAATCTTCAAAGCTAATTTCCCAGTGAACACCCGCTAAGTCAGCTTTATCCATGACCATAGTATCGCCGGCTTTAATGCCTAAATGCGCAAGACCTGGAGCCTCTTTTTCAGAGATAATTTTTTTGTCTTCTTTTCTATTGATTACAAGTTCTTTTTCAGAATAACCATTTTTCTTAGCATCAGCTTCATTTCGCAAACCATAACCGATGTTCGCAAAACCTGTTGCAAAAATAGTGTTTTTCTTAACAAAATCCCAATCAATCGCTTCTGGGTGATTGTAAACAATCTCACGAGCGATATAGTTCCAAATGGCAAGATCAGTACTTGGAGAGAAGATGATTTCGATATCCGCGAGATCAGAACAACGATGTGTATACGTTGAAAGGTTGATGACTTTAACTTTCTCTGCATGTGAAAGCTTGCGATCACTTACCCTTGACCATAAAATCGGATGCATCTCCGCCATATTTGCACCCCATGTCACGATAGTGTCAGTGAGTTCGATGTCATCGTAACAGCCTGCTGGCTCATCAATTCCAAACGTTTGCATAAAGCCAGCAACCGCTGAAGCCATACAGTGACGAGCATTTGGGTCGATGGCATTTGATCTAAAGCCCGCTTTCATAAGCTTGGCAGCGACATAGCCTTCGTGAATGGTGTATTGACCTGAACCAAACACACCGATGGCTTCTGGGCCACCTGCTTTCATCGCAGCTTTCATGTGTTTTTCCATCTCGTCAAACGCACGTTTCCATGAGACAGTTTTGAATTGACCATGTTTGTCAAATTCACCTTTGTCATTCATACGTAAAAGTGGTTCTTTGAGACGGTCAGCTCCATACATAATTTTGGCATTAAAATAGCCCTTGATACAGTTAAGTCCACGGTTTACCGGAGCTGCTGGATCACCTTTAACAGCGACAATTTTACCGTCTTTTGTTGCCACCATGATGCCACAACCGGTACCACAGAAACGACAAACGGATTTGTCCCAACGCCAACCGGCTTCTGCTTGTTCACCAGCAGCCTTTAGCTCGGCGGGTACGCTAATACCCACAGCAGCAGCAGCGCTCGCAGCGGCAGTTGTTTTTAGAAAGTCTCTTCTTGAAAGCGACATATTGATACCTCCTGATTTGAGTTACGGGGTCATTCTATCACTAAGCGGAAATCCAATCTATGACTTAAGTCAATACTTTAGTTTGCTAAATTTAATTTTTCCCATAAATTGGCTGTTGGAAGCAAAAACGCATTGTTAACTTTTTTGGTAGAGAATTCATCATTTTCGCACACTCTATCTTAAAGATTCTTTTAAAAAATTGGACAGTTTTTTACATGGAAGTATGTGTTGAACTTTTCTAGCCATCTTTGACTTCTTTCTGCAACAAAAGCATTACATGTAAAACGCTTTCAACAAGAGGAGAATTATTTTTATTCAGTTTGATTTGATCCAATTATTTCATCGGCGTTTCTAGGAAAAAGGTGGTAAGTGTAGCCTATTGCCTTTATTTGTCGTAGCCGAGGGAGTTTTAAATCTCTTTTCTTCAAAAAACAATAAAAAGAAAAGAAAAAAGTAATCTTTTGGAAAAATGTGAGCCTTAAGAAGATGAAAGAAGTAACAGTGGCATTACTGCCACTGTTTTAGAAAAGATCAAAGCGTATACAAATTAGAATTTGTAGTTCGCTCTAAATCTCATCTCATTAGAATTTACAGTAGCTGTATCTTCTTTTTTTGCATCTTCATACTCTAAAGAGAGTGTCAAACCTTTGAGTGAAGGAATGTCATAAGCAAGTTGTCCTTCCCAGTATTTAGTTTTCGTATCACTAGAGGCATTATTCAATATAGCGCCTACAGCGACAGATGAAGCATCTTGATTAATTTTTACATATTGACCTAAGACTTTAAGACCTGCAACACCCACTTTTGCAAAATCATAACCAACTTCAACTTTGTATGCATCTGTGTTAGCACCCGAAGTTACATCAGCACCTTTGATCAGTGGAGCGGTATACGTTGTTGGTCCATTTCCTGCACCTAAAAGAACAGATTGTCCACTTGATACGGTACTGTAGGCAAAAGATGCATTAAAGCCTGCTAGCTCTTTAAAACCAACACGTCCTTGGTACATATCACCTTCAACATGGAAACCATCAAATGTAGCATTTGATGTTCTAGAACCACGATATGTTGCATCAAAAAGTAGTTTCATATTGCTTAAAGGCACTACATAGTTACCCTCTGCGTAGAAAACGTTTGCATCACCACCATTTGTGAATTCAACATCATTAACAAATAAGTATTGACCTATTAATGTTAAGTTTGTAATAGACGTGTTAATCGCAGCGGCTGTGTACGCACCATCAAATCCAAAAACATTTGATGCACCGGTTCCATAAAATACAGCTTCTTTTTTAAAGCTAGGCGCCTTTGAATCCTCACCAGCTACACTTCCGTCATAATCGGATGTTTTACCTTGAAATTTGTCAGAGTAACCAGCAACCAATGTTGTGTTTGGGAGGTCTGTGTTGATAAGAACGGCCGCTTGGAATGCCTCTTTGAACATACTTGTTCCAGAGCTGTTAACCAGTGGGCTTGCAATAAATTGACGACCCACTTTTGCGGTCGTTTTACCAATCGTATATGTTATATAGGCTTCTGAAAGTACCGCACCTGAACCGTACATATCAGTTGCATAAAGATTTTTTGCATCTTTGTCAGCAAATGGAGCAGAGCTTGATTGGAATGTTGTACCAAGAGATAAACCATAGAATGAATCTGTTACATAACTAAGCATAACACCTGTTGAGAAAAGGTCAGCATTACCTTTTGTCAATGTACCGTCATTTTGATCACCTGTATCTCTATCAAAATACCAGGCTCTTAATTCACCCGTTACTTTTCCGTTCTTAAAGGCATCAGCAAGAGTATCACTTGCTGCGAATGAGCTAGATGCAAGTCCAGCAACGACCATGGCCACCAAGCTAAGTTTAGCTAATTTCATAAATCCTCCTTGTGAAAGTGTAAACTCCTTACATAATCTAAGGAAAGGCAATGAGCTAGGTTATGTAAAAAATCTGTCAAAATCTTACATAAAGTGTATAGCATGAAAATAGCATAAAAATTTTATTTTTTTTTAAAATTAAAATGAGAGAGTTAAATTTTCAATACTCAAAAATTTAATCTTTGAAGATAGAAAGCAAATAATAAATGATCTAAAAGAGGAAAGCTCCGCCTCAGACGAGGCGAAGTAGCCAAAAAAATTAAAAGAGTAAAAAGAAAATAAAAAGACTTAGAGCTTGGTTTTTCAATTAACCTTTTCTAACGCCCTTTTTTAAGCAAAAATTCTCGTCCGACTTTGACTTTTGGTGTGCCACCGTAAGCGATGATGTCAGCGGTAGCGCAGGTCTCACTCCATTTTTCGGGTAGAAAGGAACCTGTTCCAATGATGTCGATAGGCGCTTTTGCCCATGCCATACTTCGGCATTTTTGTGGCGTAAAGCCCGAAGAGGCGATAATGCGTACTTTGGTAAAGCCTGCATTATCGAGGTTTTCTCGCATACTCCATATCGCTGCCGCTGAAACGCCCGTACCAATAAGGTCGTGTAGTTCAGCTTCTGTACGGTAGTCACGCACAGCGTCAGGTGCATGACGGCCTAAAACATCATAACTTTTTTGAGTATCGAGTCCCTCTAAAAAACGTCCTCCGTGCGTATCAAGCCGTACCGCGATCTTTCCTGCATACGCCAAATCAGCAAAGGCGCTACATATCTCTAATGTATCAGTAATTTCCCGACCAAAATAATCCGCCAAGATGGGGATATTCTCATTAGGGAAGCATTCATGGAACATTTGAGCCGCTTTGAGTGTTGAGCCTGCGTATCCGATGAGCGCGTGCGGAACGGTGCCTAGTCCTTTTTCACGACCAAAAAAATGAGCTGTCGCATCGGTCGCATTACCGATGAATCCTACTGCTCCAAATTTGCGTTGTGCCACTTTTGAACCAACAGAGGCTCCATAAGCCATCATCTCTGCCATCTCTCCTCCTGCACAGTGACGCGCGTCCATCGCTAAAAAAGAGACGTGGGGAAGTATTTGGCACATTTCATAGGCGTTGTAAGCGGCGACGCATGCCGAGCCTAACTTCTGTAAAATGAGCGTTTCTAACTCCACCAAAAAAGCAAAAGATCCACCAAGATAAAACAGAGGCTCACCCGCACCCACCCATTCGCCCTCTTCGTGCATCATTTCGATGGTAACGTTCTTATGGCACTTTTTTGCTTCTGTTTCAACCCACTCAAGGGCTAAACGTGCTGCGCAAAGAACAGGGCGGCGTAAGAAAAAGGCGTAAGTGACTTCGGTATCGCCAAAATGCTCGATGATCGTTTTTGTATTGGAAAAATATTTATCCGTTTTTGCAGATACGCTAAGTTCATTACACCTTTGCATAAAACTTCCTTGTATTTTCATTGCCTCTTTATAGTCTCCTTTTGCTATACAATTGCTTAGAGTCAAAACGTGAGACTAATTTTTTTACATGTAAAGATAAAAAAAAATAACTACGTTAATTCATTTATCTATAAAGCTATTTTCATGCTACGATCTTATTGTAATATTTTCTGATAAAAATCCCAAAGTAAGGAAAAGTTATGGCAGTAAAAATTACTGATATCTGTATCGCGTGTGGAGCTTGTATTGATGAGTGTCCTGTGGAGGCTATTGTAGATGATAGCGATAACCCAACAGGTGCTGATATTTATTATGTTTACGCAGACAAATGCGTTGAGTGTGTAGGTCATCATTCTTCACCAGCATGTATGGAAGCCTGTCCAACAGAAGGCTGTATTGTTTTAGGTGCTTAATTCTTTAAGTTAATAAACGCTCATTCCAAAGGTGTTGGACTTAGTTTCAACACCTTTTCCTCTAATACTCCTTTAAAATATCGGACACTCTTTCCCATAGCAATACTGATTAAATTCCCTTTGGTCGCATTTGACGTCTATTTGTGCTAAAAGCTTTACATGTAAAAACGTTTCAGAGAGTGATGAAGCGATGTTAAGCGCTGTCCAGACCTCCCTGTGACAGCAACGAGCCGCTTCGTACTCTGCAATTTTACCCAGCACCGCATACATTACTTTTTGAGCAGCAGAGCGTGCTTCTTTTGCGACAGGTGAAGACTCTAACAAAATGGCAAAACCGATGCCAACACCGCTTGCAGCACCACACATCCCTAAGAAGCCACATGCACCACCCATCACACTAGTGCCCCTTGAAATGGCAGTTTTTAGTGCATTTTCGGGAAGTTTTCCGCCACTGTTTTTATACGCCGTTACGATGATGGCAGGAACCATCGCATGGTGTTCAGGCCCGTGTTTGGGGATACTTGGATGCTCACGGATATGCTCAAAGAGTTTAAGCATATCGCGCTCTTTCGAGGTAGCGCAGATGTGTTCAATCACCTCAAGTGCCTCTTTTGCATGACACGCATCGCAAACATAATGCCCCTCTTTACATGTAACGCTCTGAACGCTTACATTTCCGCAGTAGTAACACGTTGCTTCTTCGAGTGTTGCCTTATACACAAGCTCCGAGGAGCAGACCATGCAGTTATGGCGCTGCTTTGGAGGCGTTATTAACCCAAAGGAGAGTTTTGCCGTTGGTTTGGGACTGAGTAAAAGACTCGGTTTGCGCTCAGGCGGTGTCGCACAACAACAACTCTCCCCCTCTTGGTTGGAGACATGTCCTTTAGCGTCTAGTATAAATAGCTCGCTCTCCAAACGCCTTGCCAAAGCCTCATCAATGCGTGTTTTAATTCCTTTAAACAACACGATACCATTTTCCAAAGTAAGGCTCTCGCCCACACCTTTATAGATGACTTCAATCTGCTTTTGAACGTTTGGCTTGTGTGCCTCAAAAGTGAGCGAGTAAAAAGTATGCCCTTGCACTTCTCGGTAAAAAAAGCGTTTGAGAAGCTGTATGTGCTCAAAACCACTCTCACGAAGCAGTCCTAAAAGATGGGTTTGCGTCAATGCTCCACCGATGCACTCGCCACTGAGTTTCGCGTCATTGCGGATGAGCGCACTGGCTTCTTCATCACAGATGACATCGGAAACCACGAGCCTTCCGCCTTGTTTAAGCACCCGAAAGATCTCTGCAAAGAGTTTGCGCTTGTGGCTTGAGAGATTGAGCACGCAGTTGGAGGTAATGACATCAAAAGACGCATCGTCTTCTGGCAACGCTTCAAGGTAGCCTTTGGCAAACGTGAGGTTGTTATACCCCAAACGTTGCGCCACCTCTTCCGCACCACTTCGTGCGATTTTCAGCATGGAGTCGAGCATATCAACCCCGACAATACGCCCACTTTTTCCTACAAGTTTTGAGGCGATAAAACACTCAATGCCCCTGCCAGAACCCAAATCAAGCATTGATTCACCCTGCTTTAGTTTCGCATCTAAAATAGGACTTCCACAGCCATATCCACGAAAGCGCAAATGCGCAGGAATGTGCGAAAGATACTGCTCTTCGTAGCATGCAGGATTAAGAATGTTCTCCTTGTCCTCCAACGCCGCGTCATGGTAAAAGGCTTTAACAAGGCGTAACGACTCGCTCTCGCCTGTGGCAAGCAGACAGTTGGCATGGGTATGCACCACGCCCTCATTGGCACCACAACTCTGTAAAATGTCGCCCATTTCTAAGCACAAAGCGGGTTTTACATGTAAAGGCTCAAACCGCTTCGCCTCCTTCGTTATCAGCCACAACGCAAGTTTTTCCAAAAGTGGTTCATACGGGTCATCCCCCATCAAAGTTTTGGCATGGGCAAAGCTGTGGTCTAAGTCGCCACCACCCAGTAAAAAGCGAAGTGGTGAGGTAAGCGAGGTAATGGAATGTGACGCAATCGCTTTGGCAGTAGAACTTTCAAGCGCCCGAGCGATGCTCTCCCCCTCCATCAAAAGCGCACTCTCGCCCACCATCGCCGCACTCGGGTAAAAGTGTCCATCGTAGCCTAGCGCGATAGAACTGCGTCCTGAACTAGAGCCGTCATGCACTGTGCCTTTGGGGGCGAAGATTTGCGTTTTCAGCACTTCAAAGTTGTCGATGACTAAGCCTAATTGTTGCGCTTTTTCATAGGCATGTATCAGCACCTTAAAGAGTACATCTTGGTCTATCAAGCCCTCATTTTCACCACGTCCACGTGAGAAGTACCACAAGAAATGCAGATGCCCCGCTTTAAGCTCACTTGCCAATGCCACAATGGCTTCTAAACTCTGAACATTTAGAGGATGCAGACACACTGACAATGAGAACGAATAACCCACTTTTTGAAGCCAAACGATGTTTTGCTCTAACCTCTCAAAACTCCCATGCCCACGAATCGCGTCATGTTCTTTGGGCAGACCATCAAGGCTGATTTGAAAGTGCAGTCTAGACTTCGGGAATGTTTTACATGTAAAAACTTTTTCAAGCAATATGCCATTGGTCAAAATGACCACTTCGGTGTCGCTCAACGCTAAGATAAACTCCACCAAAGAAAGCAGTTCAGGGTGCACCAATGGCTCGCCACCAGAGATGATAAAAAGCCGACAGCCAAGGGCATACGCTTCTTTTACATGTAAAGCTATGGTCTCAAAATTCAACGTCTCTTTCTCGCTGGGCGAAGATCTAAAAAGGCAGTGCGTACAAGAGAGATTGCAACGGTTAGTCAAATGAATCCAAAACTCTTGGAGTGCTATTTTAGACATTGTTTTTGGCGAGTAAATCAAAGGATTTGGCGAAGAGATGCGACTTTGTAACTGCTGATACGCCAATGTATTTTCACCACTTTGCAACAACGCATCGGCACTCGCATTGGGCACAAACCAGTCCGCACTGTGACGATGCACATAAATGGGACATCCCTCAAAAACCATTCTTAACCAACTATTTTTCATACGTCTCTAACCTCTTTTTAACACGTTGTTTTAAAACCATTGAAACCACGACAAGCACGACCAATAAACCTACTGAAATGTAAAACTCACTACTTCCAAAACTCAGCGATTGCGCACCGATGTTGGCGTACACCAAAACACCCGGGCTCATGCCCAAAAGCGTTGCAAAGAAAAAATCACGATACCGAATCGTTGAAAATCCAGCGCTGTAGCTGATGATGTTAAAAGGAACTAACGGCACAAGTCGCAAAAGTAAGATCATCACAAATCCATGTTTTTGAACGCTTTTTTGAAAGTTAATCAATTTTTCATGCGCCAATTTTTCACGCATTTTATTGCCATAAAGCCGTGCGAGGTAAAACGACAATGTCCCGCCACAGAGTGCGCCTAAAACGATGTAAACACTCCCCAACGCAAAGCCAAAAATAAGTCCACCTGCGAGAGCTAAAATACCATCGGGAAAGAAGATGAGAGGTGCAAGTGTGAAAAGGAGAATGAAGATAAGCGGTGCGTACATACCAAAGCCCAGCACAAAGGTTCTGATCACCTCGACTTGCGCATAAGAGATCACGCCATTTTTATAAAAGACGAACATCAAAATGCCAAAGGCTAAAAAAAGAGTGACCTTTTTTATGTGTTATCCTTTAGAGCGCTGATTTTCTGACGTGAACTAAAACGGTTATACCACTTTTTCAACACGCTCTGCTCTTCTTGTTTCATTAAAAAGTGAGGGTTAAAGATGAGATCGAGCAGATGCACCCCGTTTTTGCCACCTCGGCTCATCGACTCCGCGCAACTTTGGCAGTAACTTACGATGCTTTCGCACTCGGTTTGCTTGGCACGCGTACGCATTTGCTCTTTGGCTAAAGCAGCATGAGTGAGTTCTAGCATGCCGCCACTGCCACAGCAAAGTGTTTGTTCGCGGTTTTGTTTAAACTCTTGATATGGCAAACCAATCTGCGCTAAAAGCGTACGGACACCCTCATGAATCTCTTTTTCATACCGTGTGGGGCACGGGTCGTGAAGTGCCATTTTAGGACTATGTATATGGCGCTCTTTTGCCTCTTCTGGAAGTCCAATTTGCGCTAAAAGCGAATAAAGTGAAATGATTTTGATATGCGGCGAGTATGTTTTAAGGCTCATAAAACAGTTCTCACATGCGGTTACAACGGTGGTTGCACCCATATATGCAAGATCACGTTCAAGCTGTGAGTGGTACATTTGAAATTGTGCCATATCGCCCATCATGCGAGTGGGTGTGCCACAGCACTGCTGAATGATACCCATACCTGAGCATTTGGACTGCAAGTAAGAAAACACTGTGTGAACAAGGCTGGGAGAGTACGAACTAAGCGCGCATCCCGGCATAAAGGCTGTATGGGTGTACTCTCCTGTTGTAAACTTTTTTGTAGTAGAAAAAAGTTTTGAAAAACTACTTTTTTGATGGAAGATCACCCCACCATAGCCATACTTTTTCAATACTTTTTTATCTTCCGCGTAACTCTTTTTAGACGCCGTAAAAATCGCTCCAAAGTCGATGTCACGAGGACACGAATGCGCACAAAGCCCACAATTTGCACACGCATAAGCCATCTCTGAACTTGGAAGCTCTGTGGTAAATTTTGTGAGCAATTTTTTGGGCGAAATCGTGAAACTATAGAGCATCGGACAGCCCTTCATACAGCTTCTACAGTCCACACACTCGCTTTCATACACCTTGATCTTAGCGTCCACGATACACCCGTTTGATAAGATAGACCAAAAGTGTGAGCGCAAAAAGTGTCATAAGTCCATAGACAATTGTAGCCGCTCCACCACTAAGCATTTCACCCACATAAGAGTACACAAGCGTTGCAGGCAATTGCCCTACCCCTGTAGCGATCAAGAAAGAGCGAAGCGTCATCGACGTTAGACCTGCCGCGTAACTGACCACATCAAACGAAATGAAAGGCAAAAGACGTGCAATTAAAATCGCGTACGTACCATGCTTTTCAAAAAAGGCATCCACACTCTCAAGCGCTATCTTACTCGTAAGCTTTTCGACCACATCGCGTCCTAAAAACTTAGCGATGTAAAAGCATAAAAGTGCGCCCACCATCGCACTTACCCATGAAAGAGCCGCACCCCAGAGCCAACCAAAAAGGGCAGCGTTGGCAAAGGTGATGAGAAAAGCAGGCAAAGGCGCTAAAATAGCTTGAAAAACCATGAGTAAAAAAGAGATAAGTGGGGCTAGCATACCAAAAGAGAGAATGTACTCTTTAATTTTCTCAATGTCCAAACTTTGAAACAACGCAATGAGCTCAAAAAAATAACTTCTACTTTGCGGGCAGACGAAAATAAGAGTAAGCGCGATACCACTGAGAAGCAGTATCACGATTTTAGAAGGTTTTAGCATTATTTGCTGACGGCTAGAACGTCTTTGACTTTATCGCGTGGCCAACCGTATTGTCCATCTTTGAGTGTCAAAAGTTGCTCTTTTTTAAGACCTTTGGAGAGATAAAAATCATAAGCACGATCCGCTCCTCCACCGCCTCTTGGGCAGACGATAATCACTTTTTGATTTGCTTTAATCTCTGGCAAAAGTGCTTCAAGTCTTGCTTTTTCATCCTCTGTTTTAACAGGGTACGCATAAGTAGCCAACGCTCCTTTTAAGTGCTCTTCGTTAAAATCAGGCTTCTCCTGAATGTCAACAATAACGATTTTAGAAGCATCTTCACGAATGAGCTTTGCTGTTTCATCTGCTGTAATGTAGTTGTACTTTGAATTTTCCTTCACCTTTCCACCACAACCAATGAGTAATAAAGCCGCCATCGGCAACGCCAAAAATAAAGAGAGTTTCATCTGTTCTCCTAAAAGGAATTTTTACATGTAAAGGAGTGGAAGTATCAAAAAGAGCAGTTTCATGTCACTTTTGATGTACGCTTAAACCTTAAGCCATTACATGAGTTATGCGACATAATAAGCTTTTATGACTTAGAAAAAGGTTAACGTTCATTGACTACTTTTGCTATAATAGCGCTTTTACAGGTAAGGATTTTGGGCATGAAAACGGAAAATGAGATTAGGCATTATATCGACAGGACAACTACTTTAAAAGCTTTTTTCAAAAGTTTGCCTTTACATGTAACCGAAATAGGTGATGGTAACTTAAATTTTATCTTTCGCATCAGCGATGAGAGTGGAAATTCGCTTATTCTCAAATATGCAGCTCCTTATCTACGGCTTTTAGGCGAAGATTTTCCGCTTCCACAGGAGCGTATATGTGTAGAGATGCACACGCTCTCTTACTTTAAAAACATTACACCTTCTCTTATCCCGAATATTTACCATTGCGATGAAGAGGCATTTTGCTTTGCGATGGAAGATCTTTCTGACTATAAACTCTTGCAAACCGCCCAGTTCGATCAGTTTATTTCACTCTCTATTTACACTAAATTGGGCTCTTTTTTAGCAAAACTCTACGCCAAAACACCTCCTAGACATGAGGAAAGTTACTACGAAAATGCCACGCTCAAACGCATCAGCGAAGAGTATATTTTCATCTTTCCTTACATCGAAAATCATCCTGCACTCATGCTGCCTGAATTTTTTACGCCGATGCCCAAGAGTGAGCTGTTTATGCAAAATATCCAAACCCTGCTCACACTCTTTCAAGATTCTAAAGAGTGTTTGATTCATGGCGATTTGCATACAGGCTCTATCATGGTAAAAAACGAAAGCCTTGCCATCATCGACGCTGAATTCTCCCTTGTCGCACCTTTGGGATTTGACGTGGGAGTCTTACTTGCGCACATTCTTTTTGGTGAAATTTACGCCTACTTTGAACGCAAACCTTTAAACTACTTTGCCATCATTCACGCATTATGGAAAGAATTTGAAAAAGAGATGGGTGGCGTGCCAGAGCATATTTTAAAACAAAGTGTCGGGTTTTGCGGAGCAGAACTTTCGCGTCGTTTGGTCGTCCCTGCCAAAGCCAAACCCCTTGAAGCAATCACCTCTTTAAAAGCCAAAACAAAAGCTTATGAACTCTGTGAAGCACTGAGTATTGCGTTGGTTGAAGACTTTTTACATGTAAAGAGTTTGGAAGATTTTATTGCTATCGTAGAGCGGCATTTATGCGTCAAAACGCACTGATTCTTTTTATGAAAGCACCCCGTTTTGGGCATGTGAAAACACGCCTTGCGAAGCATTTGGGTGATGAAAACGCTTGCACACTTTACCGCCTTATGTGTGAACAGCTACTCTCGCACATACCGCCACACGATGTCGATGTCGTTGTTGCATACAATGATGACCTATATACCCCTTTGCCTGCTTATTTGGAAGGTCAAGCTCTTTTTTATCAAAGCGGAAATGGCTTGGGTGAGCGCATGAAAAACGCGTTTGAAGCACTATTTGCACAAGGGTATAAAAGCGTTATTTTGGTAGGTTCAGACATCCCAGAAGTTGATGAAACTGTTTTAGAAGAAGCCTTTACGCTTCTTGCTAAAAGCGATGCACTCCTTAGCCCAACCGTTGATGGAGGCTATTATTGCATCGGTTTTCATCAGAACACTTTTTGCCAAGAGGCGTTTGAGGGCATCACTTACAGCACACATGATGTCTATGCCAACACGCTTTTAAAAATGCCTCATCTTCGTGTTGCCAAAGGCACGGTGCTGCAAGACATCGACACACTAGAGGATCTGCGTGCTTTTACATGTAAAGCGTTTACGACACCTCTTGCTCACTTTGCACAGAGCATTTTAAACACATTGCCTCGTATCAGCGTCATCATCCCCGTCTTTTATGAAGATGAAACTTTGCTTCACACCCTAGCGCATTTAAAAGCGATGGCACACGCACAAAACTACGAAATCATCGTGGTTGACACGTATGACAAAACAACCGTTGAGCGTTTAGCGCTAAAAGATGTTCATGTGGTTCTCTCGCCCAAAGGTAGAGCCTTGCAAATGAATGAAGGCGCACGCAAAGCACGAGGGGAAATGCTGCTTTTTTTACATGCTGACACGTTTGTACCGCACTACTGGGATAAGTGCATTGAAGAGGCTTTACATGTAAACCATGCGGGAGCTTTTTCTTTGGGAATTGATGATGCGCATATCGCTTTTTCTTTCCTTGAACGTATGGCAAACCTTCGCACCTCATTCACCCAAATTCCTTACGGCGACCAAGCGCATTTTTTTAAAACGTCTTTGTTTAAAGAGCTTGAAGGTTATGCCAAGATTCCTTTGATGGAAGATGTGGAGATGATGAACCGACTTAAAAAACGAGGCGAAAAGATCGCCCTTTTAGATGCCAAAGTTCTCACTTCTGCGCGTAGATGGCACAAAGAAGGTATTTTCTACACCACGTTACGCAACCGTGTTTTGAGCCTTTTATATGGGTTGGGAGTTTCAGCTGAGAAATTAAAAAAGTACTACCTTTAAAGAGATTTGTTTCGCCTCTCATTTTTATTTTGATACATTTGTATGTCTGCAATCGTGACTATTTTTTCAAACTCATTGCCCACGGTGAACATAGCTTCACCAAAAGAGAAACCTAAAGGCTCTTGTTGATCTTTCAATGAAATCATAAATGCTTTTTCTTGAAGATGCTGGAAAGTACTACGTACAAAATTGACACTCTCTTCTTCAATGACCACAACAAATTCATCACCACCAGCACGGCATAAAAATTTTTTCTCATCGCAAACAAACGTTAACTCTTTTGTCAATAAGTTAGCAAAAGCCTTTAAAGCGGCATCTCCATACTGATGCCCGTATGTGTCGTTAATATGCTTAAAATGGTCCAAATCAATAAAAAACAAAGAGCCATTTATTTGCAGTTGTCCAGATGACGTACAGACTTTTTTACGTAAGCCGTTGCGATTTAAAAAACCTGTAATATCATCAAAATAGGCTTTCTGCTCTAACTCTTTCATGTTATCTAAGAAAGCGGCAGTTTGAGCTTGAATAGACTTTAAGCCTGTTTTATCTTCATTTTCCATTGCACTCAATGCTTTATCAGAATACTCAAGCAGTATTGAAAAATTATCTTCATTCGCATGCGCTTTTTGATCCATCTCTTCGAGAAGTTTATTGAACTCCTCATCTATATCGCGCGCTGTTATTTTGAGATTCATCTCTGCCATTTTACGGTTAAAAATGGCAGTATAAACACGTGGAATAACAAAATTAAATTTAGCATGCAACTCTCCAAATGTCTGACGCGTCACCTCTTGAAGTGCTTTTTTAAGCTCAGTACCTGATTTATACATGTTTTTTATCCCTTAATCAAGTGCAAAATACGCAACAATCAGGCTGATGCTATGATAGAGTATACCGGATCTAAAAGTTTCCTCTCATTTCAGCCTGAGCGTTTCATAAAATCCTTATTTTCCACTAAAATAATATATTTTATTCACGCTAAATATACCCTAATTTAAGCTATAAAATCGTTACATAAAAACAATCATAAAATGACCAATATATGACCTTATCAATGTTAGAATATCAGCATGTTAAAAAAATGCAAACAGCCTTAAGTCTCCAAAAGGCAGTCATTTGAAGGATTTAGCGTGTCAGCAAAAGATGATGATTTTGAGCAATATCTAAACCTAAGTCCAACTGTTTTTTTTAAATGGCGCGCACAAGATGGCTGGCCAATCGAGTATGTTTCAAAAAATGTTTTAACCCTCTTAGGTTACAGCAAAGAAGAGTTTATGTCTCAAGCTATTTTGTATAGCGATCTGATCCATCCACTTGATCTTGCCAAAATTTCTAATGACTTAGCGCAATTCGTACGCGCCCAAAAATCCTTTAAACACTCACATTATCGTCTTATCAGCAAAAGTAAAAAGATTATCTGGGTAGAAGACTCTACGCAAATAGTCCGCGATGAAAACGGCGATATCTTGCACTATTTTGGTTATATCTGTGATATCACTTCGCTTAAAACATCCAATCAAAATTTAGAAATGTACAAGCACATCCTCAACGCCAATAACATTATCACCCTATCTGACAAGCAAGGAAATATCACCTATGCTAATGACCTTTTCCTCCAAAGCTCAGGCTACACACTCGAAGAGATCATAGGCAAACCACACAATATTTTACGCCATCCAGACACGTCCAGCGAAGTTTTTAAAACCATGTGGCATTGCATACAAAACAAGCAGTCATGGAAAGGCATTCTCAAAAACAAAAAAAAAGATGGAACTCCTTTTTACGCCGATGTTTTCATAGCACCCCTGCTTGATGAGCACCAAGAGATAGAGCAATACATCGGTGTTAGACACGATATTACGGAGCTTATCGAAACAAGCGAAGCACTGACCAAACAGTCACAAACAGACAACCTCACAGGACTTGGTAACCGTTTTAAACTTTTACAAAACATTCAAGAAGCACACCATCCCCTCCTTGCCCTTTTCGATATAGGACGCTTTAGCGAAATCAATGATTTTTACGGCTATGCACTTGGAGATGAACTTATTTGTGCGTTTGCTCGAAAACTACACGCCTTCACACGACCACAGTTTCAACTTTACCGTATCAACGCGGATGAGTTTGCCATTTTATACGACAGTGTTCAAAACGATGAATTTCTTACAACCATACAGACCATACACTCTATTCTTAACTCAGAGCCTTTACATGTAAAAAATAAAACTATCGTTATCTCCGTGACCACAAGTCTCTCTTTTGAATCAAAAAAGAGTTTGCTCACAACAGCTGACATCGCTAAAAACCATGCCAAGAACACAAAGATGCTCTTTTGCCTCTACAACAAAGAGATTGAACTGGCACGTGAATATGAACGAAATATTTACTGGGCATCCAAAATCAAGCAGGCATTGGATGAAGGCAAAGTGACCGCTTTTTTTCAACCCATTTTTAACAATAAAACCCAAAAAATTGAAAAATACGAAGCATTAGTGCGCATTGTTGATGGTGACAAGATTATCGCACCTGCACATTTTTTAGATATTGCCAAAAAGACACATCAGTACATCGATATTACCAAAAGAGTGATTGATGCCTCGTTTAAGCTTTTTGAGACCAACAATTTAGATTTTTCAATCAATCTCACCCATGAAGATATTCTGAGTGATGAACTGAAACACCATTTATGGCAAGGTATCCACACCTATAGCATGGAAGGAAGGCTTATCTTAGAAATCGTAGAATCAGAAGGACTTAAAGACTCCACTGCTATTAAGACCTTTTTATCCCATGCCAAAGCATCGGGATGTCGCTTGGCAATTGATGATTTTGGAACAGGTTATTCCAATTTTGAGTATCTTATCACACTAGGCGCCACCTATATCAAAATCGATGGCTCTATCATTCAAAAAATACATGCCAACAATGGTGCAATGGATGTTATTAAAGCCATTATCACCTTTGCTAAGGCTCGTGGTATGCAAACCGTTGCAGAATTCGTCTCTAGCAAAGAGATTTTTGACACGGTATGTGAGTTGGGAATTGATTATTCTCAAGGCTATTATATCGGTGAGCCTAAAGCTCACCTCCTTTATTAAGCATAAACTGGCTTTAAAAACTTACGCAAGCTTTGACACAGACTTGCCATCACGCCTTTATTTTTCTTTTTTAGCTCTTCTTTATACTCTGCTTCTGGAATAAACTTAACTTCATTGGTCGCAGGATCAACATAAAACCACATCCTCTCCCCAGTAAAGTTATCCGTTAAGATATCATCATCCCCGATGGTGTATTGTTCCCAAAACTCTTTTTTCACTTCTTTCTCCTCTTCATCTCAAATCGTTTTCATTTAATTTTTATGCGACATCAGGGTTGGCTTCAACAACCATACGTTCTAATGTCACAAAAAGCGTCTCACTGTTTCGTTCCATCATCTCAATATTAGACACAATGGCATTTTTATTCTGAACCATCATCTCCCACGTTTGAGTCATCTTAATCGTTTCTAAGATTTTGTCATGAATCATTTGGTGTGGCGCTTGCAACATTTTGAAGCTTGGTGTTCGAACAAAGTGTTCTTTTTCACTGCTGACATCGCCCTCATACCATCGACCAAACGCACACTGATGATGATCAGGAAAGACTTTTTGGTTTTCATTTTTATCCATAATTGCGGTATAGGCATTATGTTTTAAAATAATATGATCCACTTTAAAACGTGCACTCAAAAGTGAATCATTGATGAACCTAGAGACTTTTTCAGAATAAAGCGCATTGGTCGCAAAATCTTTTAGCGTCATCGTAAAATTGCTCATTTTTACTTGGGACTGTGTTGCAATCGTGCTAATGGTTTCTGAATTGTCACGAACTTCCATAGCACCTTGTTTAAGACTTTGAAGCGTCATAGAAATGTTTTGTGTTGCTTTGGAAGTTCGTTCTGCTAAATCACGTACCTCAGAAGCAACTACGGCAAAACCACGTCCATGCTCACCTGCGCGTGCCGCTTCAATAGCCGCATTAAGGGCTAAAAGGTTCGTTTGATCTGCAATATCATTGATAAGGCTAGCCACGCTATTAATATCATTAATACGCTCATGCAGTGAAACGATTGTCGCATTAGAATCCCCTAAGAGACGCATCAAATGATCTAAGCTAATAACCATCTGTGCGATACTTTCTTGGCTAGAGAGAGCATCTTTAGCTGTTTTGGTTGAAGCATTATTGATATTGTGAGCAAAATCACTGTTTTTAATAATATCGCTAAGGATCATCTCTAAAGACTCTGCAATTCCCCCACTAATGCGTTTGAATTCCATGTTCAGGTCATTGTGAAACTTCCCTTTGTACGACGCAGCAACATCATGAACGACCTGTGTCACCATCTGTGAAACGGTAACAAAATCACCTTTGTATCCCTCTTTAAAGGAGATACGGGAATTTTGACCAAGATTGGCACACTCCAAAGAGGCTCTCATATCACGAATCATCTGCTCCACTTGATCTAAAAGATCGTTAATATCCCATGCAACCCCTTGCAAAACATGATCTTCAGGAATATTGACAATGCGGTAAGAGAGGTTACCCTTACCTGCTTTCTCCAAAATATCGCGAATTTGACGAATCAGATCATCGTTAAAAATTTTCTGACATACAGACTCCTGAGGTAAAAAACATCCTCCTAAAAGCAACACGAAAATACTTAGCGCAACGGCGGTATAACCTAAATAAGCAAAAAAACCTGCGCACCCTACTATCAGAAGCACATATAAAAGTGTTTGTTTAGTGTTGTAAAGAGAGGACAAATTCATCGTATGTCATTCCTTGCTTATTTAATTGTTCGTCTAAAAATTTCTTAGAAGCTTCCAGCCCTTGGCTCTTTTCAATGCTTAAAAGTTCACGGTATAAAGAGGGGATTACCTCCATACTTTTGGCACTTGGCTTGCGTCTGACCGAGTGAAAATCACGAATCTGCCCTTGCGCATCCGTTGTGGCTGTCACATTGGCAAAAACCCAATAATAAGAACCATCTTTCGATAAATTTTTGACATAAGCAAAAATCTCTTCTTTCTTTAAGATGCGATTCCATAACATTTTAAAAACGATTTGTGGCATATCAGGATGTCTCAGAATGGAGTGAGGCGAACCTAAAAGTTCTTTGTCACTGTAGCCTGAGAGCTGAATAAAACTTTTATTTCCATAGGCAATCACCCCTTTGGTATCGGTTTTAGAGACAATAAAATCATCTTCAGATAAAAATTTTTCATTTTTGTTAGGAATGGGTTGTTCCATATATATTACTCCTATAAATTTCTAAACCTTATATATAAAGTTTATTCACGTTCTAAACTCAGAGAGTTTGAGGTTCAACGTTTCAGTCATACGACTTAGATGTTCAGCCGTACTAGCGATCTCTTCAACACTTCTAGCATTTTGAGATGAGATGCCATTGATCTTAGTAACATCATCTATCATAGACTCAATGTCCGTACCCGTTTTAAGATAATTTTGCGTTGTCTTATCGGAAATGTTTGTTGAAATTTCCATAACACGAGAAAGTTCGTTGATTTTTCCTTCAACATTGTTTGCTGTAACCGCCAATGTTTCGACTTTTTTCGAATTTTGCGTCATCTTTTCACTGCTATCGATGATAGCTTGGACAATAACATTGATCGTGGCATTGATCTCTTGAAGACTTTTTTGGGTACGTTCTGCAAGCTTTCTTACTTCATCAGCAACAACCGCAAAGCCTCGTCCATGTTCACCAGCCCTTGCTGCTTCAATAGCCGCATTAAGAGCAAGTAAATTGGTTTGGTCAGCAATATCTCCGATGACAACTAAAATATCCTTAACCTGCTCGGCATCGGTACTTAATTGTTGAATCTTCCCTGCAAGTTCAATTTCAGTTATAACGCTACTTTGAATATCTTGGGTTAACACTAAAAGAGCACTGTTTGCTTCACTTAAAAAAGTATTCGCTTTCAGTAACTCCTCTTTTCCCTCTTTTGCTTCGACGATTCCTGCAGCTAGTTCATCTTTCAAAACATTGGCTTTTGAAGTCGTACCGCTAACAATTTGCATTGAGGTTTCTACAGCTCGACCTACTTCTAAAGAGGTGGAAGAGAGTTCATGCGAAATAGAAGAGTTTTCATTAGAGAGATTTTTTGCCTCACTGATGAGAACACGTACTTTTTCAATAAAACGATTAATGCTCGTACTTGCAAGTGCAATCTCATCATTGCCAATCACTTCAAGTTGACGTGTAAGATCGCCCTCTCCGCTAGAGAGGTTATCAGCTCTTTGAATTAAATTACGAAGTGGCGTTGTCACTGTCTTGTTGACATAAAATAACGTAGCAAGAATACACACAAGAATAAATGCCAAGGAAACAAGCGTAAAATACTTAATTTGTTGTCCAATACTTTCATCCATCTCTTGCTTAATAAGCGCAATTTCTTCTTCAACATTATCAACATAAACCCCTGTTCCTAAAGCCCAATTATAAGGCTCAAAAGAAACTGCATACGTAAATTTGAGCAAAGGCTTTCCATCTTTAACTTTAGGGAAGTAGTATTTAATTAAACCACCTCCTTTTTTAGCAGCTGCAATAAGTTCTTTAACGATATAAAAGCCATTACTGTCTTGGATTTCTAACCGATTGACACCTACCATTGCTTTATTGACGGGGAACAAAACAGTAACCCCATTGGGGTCATAACCAAAGATATAACCACTCTTGTCATTGAAAAAACGTATTTCATTGAATTTTTCTAAAATGGCTTCCTTAATTTTTTCATCAGGAACTCCTCGCTCTTTTTCAGTTTTATAAATAGCATTTGCCATGTCTAAAACAACTTTCATAATCTCTTTGATGTCTTTTTCATACGCGGCATACTGACCTTGTCTATATTTTTCTATAAACAATGCCGTATTTTTTTTCGTATTGATATACGATAAACCTAAAAAACCAATACCTAAAAGCGTCATTGACACGATTAATGCAACAATAATCTTACTCGAAATCTTCATTCTATCTCCAACTTTTCAATATTCACACACAATTTTTGAACTCTTTTTTGTTTTACATGTAAGGTTTATTTAGGTTCTAAACTCAGAGAGTTTGAGGTTGAGCATCTCAGTCATTTTATTGAGATGCGCTGCTGCACTCGCTATCTCTTCAACACTTCGTGTATTTTGGCTTGAGATGTCATTGATTTGCGCTACGTCATCAATCATCTCAGTAATGTCATCTCCTGTTTGAAGATAATTTTCTACGGTTTTATCAGAAATACCCGTTGCAATATGCATCACATTTAAGAGCTCATTAATCTTTGCTTCAACATGGGTTGCAGTGGTTGAGAGCGCTTCAACTTTTTGAGAGTTAGCCGTCATCTGATCACTACTGTCCATAATGGCTTGAACAATGACATTGATCGTGGCATTGATCTCTTGTAAACTTTTTTGGGTACGTTCTGCAAGCTTTCTTACTTCATCAGCAACAACCGCAAATCCTCGTCCATGTTCTCCAGCGCGTGCTGCTTCAATGGCGGCATTAAGAGCAAGTAAATTGGTTTGATCGGCAATATCACCAATAACAACTAAAACCTCTTTAACCTGTTCCGCATCGGTACTTAATTGTTGAATTTTATGCGCCAGTTCGATCTCTGTTGCAGCACTGCTTTGAATCTCTTGTGATAGCACTAAAATAGCACTGTTTGCCTCACTTAAAAATG
The DNA here is from genome assembly GCF_025770725.1 of Sulfurospirillum oryzae. NCBI lineage: Bacteria > Pseudomonadati > Campylobacterota > Epsilonproteobacteria > Campylobacterales > Sulfurospirillaceae > Sulfurospirillum > Sulfurospirillum oryzae. Next base: position 90,161 of record NZ_JANZKZ010000001.1, read on the forward strand.
TATTGGCTTTGAGAAGTTCTTCTTTACCTTCTTTTGCTTCGATAATACCCTCATCCAACTCATCTTTTAAAAGAGTCGCTTTAGAAGTTGTTTTACCAACAATGTTCATAGAGGACTCTACGGCACGCCCCACTTGCAAAGAGGTAGAAGAGAGTTCATGGGAAATGGATGAGTTTTCATTGGAGAGGTTTTTCGCCTCACTGATGAGAACACGTACTTTTTCAATGAAACGGTTGATGCTACTGCTTGCAAGAGCTATTTCATCACTTCCAACGACTTCAAGCTTACGGGTTAGATCACCATCGCCACTAGAGAGGTTATCGGATCTTTGAATCAATTCATTGAGCGCACTCGTAATACTATAGCTAACACCAAAAGCAAGCAATAAACCCAACAGGGTCGCAGCTACAGAGAGTGCTATCATCATGGTACGCGTCTCATGATAATTTGATGAAGCATCATTCGCGGCATCATCAACAATTTTCGTAATCAAATCTACCATTGTTTGTATCGCATCAAGATAGTTTTTTTCTAACGGCGTAACATCCCGTTGCAAAATGACAAATGCTTCACTTTTCTTACCTGCAGCATCAAGCTCTAACACTTTGTTACGCATGTCAATATAAGCTTTTCGTGCAACAATAATCTGTCCAAATAACGCTTTGCCTTTTTCTGTATTAAGCTGTGCTTCAAAATTTTTATAAATCTCGCCCAGCCGTTTACTTCCTTCTTTCATCTCATCTTTAATCTGCTTATCTATTTGGGGATCATCATTGATCAATAAATTACGCACTAAAACTCTATTGCGATTGATCTCACTAAGAATTTGATTGACTAAAACAACTTTGGGAAAACGATCATGGGCGATGTCTTCTAAATCCTCATCTATCGTTGCAAGACTTCTAATTCCAACTATCGCAATCACTCCTAAAAAAACAAGCACGACTGCAAAACCTATGGCTAACTTGATTCCTATCTTCATATTCTTAAACACACAATTTCCTCAATATTTTCTAGAATCTTTTTGATCCTCAATATAAAAACTTAATAATATATTTTATCCGATAGGTGGAGAGGAAACGGTCTCTTTCGCAAGTGTTAGTATGTGACCAAAACATGACTTTCTATTTTCTTACAACCCTTAAACGAGAGTACTTGACTGCCCACAGCACTGTTACAGGGAGATTCATTACTCGAAAATTTTTAACATCCTTTTTATTCAAAAAATTCTAAAGACTCGTGATGTTTTGATTCTAAGGCATTGCCACTAAACGCTTCTTGTTTATCTTTAGCAACCTGAAGGGAGCGCATCAGCTTTGCAGAGAGTTTATCGATGTTTTCACCCAGCATCATCTCATCATGACTAAGGGCATGCAAATAGATATTGATACTCTGCTCAATAGTTCCTATCGCCTCGCTAACAGCACTGAGCTGTTGTTTCATGACGTCTTGATATTGAAAGGCTTGCAGTACTTTTTCATCAGGCTGTAAAGAATGCTGTTCCAAAAAATGGTGAAAAGAGATAGCAGAACGTTCTGATAGCTCCTTAACATCGCATTGAACTTCATCGATATGCTTTAAAATAGCAAGAATTGAAGAGAGTATGCTTTCGGTTTTACAAAATTCCATTATGTTCCTTTTAAGTGTTAAAAAAAGATAAGGTCATCATCGTTTGCAGTGCTAGCACTCTTCTGTGGAGGAATAATCATGCTTATAATCATCCCAGCATCATTAATAATCGAATCATTAAAGAATTTTGGATCTTCTGCCTCTTTGTCCCACACCTGTGCTATAAAAGCTTGCAATACGGAGCAAAATCCACTTAGTAAAGGTTCAAAATCACTGCTTTTCTCCGCAACAAGCGTGCATTTATCACTAATACTTTGTCCTAGTTCAATAATACTCATACCCGTATCACTAAAAAATTGATAGTGCATCAAGATATTGCCAAAGCGCGCTAGAGCATCCCCTAAAACAGAGATATAGTGTATATCTGCTACTTGACTTTCACCAAAAGCATTAAAGAGAAGCGTATCTATATCACTGAGTTGATCGTGCAACTCTTCTTTGTCATCAACCATTAAAAAACTAAAATAATCTTTATAAGCTGATTTATCCACTGTCGGCGTAAGGGCTGTAGCACTACAAGATGTCGGAGGTGTTGGGAAAAATTCAAAATCGTCCTCTATAACCTCAGGTGATGGAGCAATATGTTTACTTAAGATAGACGCTTTGGGGCACTCTGCACGACATGGCACATATAAAGCCGCCAGAATCTGTTCTTCCAAATCTTTGACGTAATGCACCAATAAAGAGCGATCGTGCACTTGTGCAAAGACCCGCAAGAAAAGTGGAAAAAATTCACTGACAGGCAAAGATTTATTGACAAAACCAACAACACCAAGATTCGTAAGCTTCATCACGATTTCAGGATCATTAAATTGACGTGCAGAGATAAGAATTCTCTGATCAATATCTTTTTTTAACATTTCACTTATAAGATGCAAAGCATCTCTGCCAAATCGATCTATGTTGATAACTACAAGGTCTATTGTTTCTTGGCTCTGTTTCGTTAACGCCTCTTCTATGGTAGGTGCAAACATTATTTTTTTGCAACGCGACACATACTCTTCACCTAAATAACAACGAACATCTTCTTCTTCATTGACAAACATAATCGTCAAAAAAGCTGTAAATTCATATAAAATATCAATGGACATTTTCACTCCTCTTGATGGTTTCTACAATTTCTTCTAAAGTCAGCACTTCCATCACAGCACCTAATTCAACTGCCACTTTCGGCATCCCATACACAATACAACTCTCTTTATTCTGTGCGTAGGTTTTAGCCCCTCGCTCTTTCATCTCTTTTAACCCTTTTGCGCCATCATCTCCCATGCCTGTGAGTATAAATCCCATGCCATTGACACCCGCTTCATTGGCACATGATCTAAAAAGAACATCAATGCTGGGCTTATGACGACTCACTTTTGGTCCATCTTTAATCTCAACAACGTATGTATTGGCTGAACGTTTGAGCGTCATGTGTTTGTTACCAGGAGCAATCAAAACGTGACCGTAACAGAGTTTATCGCCATCTTTTGCCTCTTTGACAAACATCGTACACATACGGTTTAATCGCTCCGACAAAGAACGGGTAAATCCTTCAGGCATGTGTTGGACGATTAAAATTGGCGGTGTTTTCTGCGTTAAAAAAGGGATAATCCTTTCCAGTGTTTGAACACCTCCGGTAGAAGAGCCAATGACAATCAGTGGATGCGTAAGGTTATGTGAAAGCTTGCTTTTAAGCGGCAAAATTGCATCGGCATCTATTTTTGGAGACAGCCCTTTATCACTTCGTGGCTTGGAAAAAATTGTTTTTTGTTTCATACTACTTTTAGATTCATACGCCGCTTTAATGGCATGAATCAAGGTATATTTTGACTCTTCTAAAAAAATCTTCAATCCCACTTCCGGCTTTGCAATCACTTCAACTGCCCCTAAAAAAAGTGCCTCAATGGCTTTGCTACTTCCTTTTTGCGCAACAGAAGAGCAGATAATAACAGGGGTAGGATGCTCCAACATGATTTTTCGTAAAAAGGTCAATCCATCCATGCGTGGCATCTCAATATCTAAGATAATAACATCGGGCCACCCAAAACGCTCAAATTTTGACTCAGCAATAATAGGATCAGAAGCAACACCATGCAGTGATATATCAGATTCTCCTTCGAGTAACGTCCCAATGGTTGTGCGAGCAATGGCAGAATCATCGACAATAAATACTTTTATAGCACGTTCTTGCATTTATGCTCCATTTCGATAAATTGTTGGTCTTACTTGGCGTATTTTCATACCAAGATGCGTGATAGACTCTGCATGACCGATAAAAAGATACCCATTAGGGTTCAGTGCTTTAAGCACATGGTTAACGATACGTTTGCGATTTTCTTGATCAAAATAAATGAGCATATTGCGTAAAAAAATCACATCAAATTTTCCCAATTCTGGATCTACTGGAACCATAAGATTAGCGCATGAAAAAGAGACTTTCTCTCTTAAATAATCACCTATTAAAAATTCCCCTTCATGTGATCCTACACCTTTTAAACAGTAACGCCTGAGATACTCAGAGGGAATTTGCTCGGCAAACCGCATAGCGTAAAGTCCTTTAGAAGCGTTTTCGATCACTTCAGTGTTAATGTCAGTGCCAGTGACTTCCCAATTAATGCCCGAAGGTGTTAAAATATCATCAAGCTCCATCGCGATGCTATAGCCCTCTGCCCCAATACTAGCAGCTGCACTCCAAACACGAAATGGTGCATGTTTAACATGAGAAAGAATATTGTTTCGCATAAAATCAAAATGATGCTGTTCTCTAAAAAAGCTGGTTTCATTGGTTGTTAGCATATTGATCATAATCTGAAGCTCATCAAAGGAGCTTAAACAGGCTTCATAGTAAGCGTCATAATCAGGCACATTAAGATGCCTTAACCTTTTAGAAAGCCTACCAACGACCAACTGCTTTTTGGAATCATTCAGATGAATACCCGAATGGACTTTCACTAATGTTGTAATATTATGAAACGCTTTAGAACTAATCATTCGATACTTTTAAACCCTTGCATACATTTGAATTTGATGCTGTAAATCTTCAACATCCAGTTTATGAATAACATGATCCACGCCATGCCTTTTTGCTTGTTCTATGATGGATGGATTCGCCATATTGGTATTCATAATAAACGGTATATCTCGAAGTCCTGCTTTGCTTTTGACCTCTCTTAGCAATGCCATGCCATCCATCACTGGCATCTCAATATCACTTAAAATCAAGGCAACATTTTCAAGTTCAAGGCTCAAAAGTCGCTCTAATAAATCTTTACCATTATCAAAGACTTCAAAATCTAGCTCCATCTGCGAAAGGGCTAAACTAACGGCATGCTGAACGATCTTACTATCATCAGCAAATAAAATTTTCTTCGTAAGATCTAATTTATTTAAGATATTAACTTTCCCCAGTTCTCGCTCGTGCGCTTCTGAGAATACTTCACTTAAAAGTGTATCGGAGTTAAAAATCACACACAGTTTCTTTTCACCAGCGATATAAAGCTCTGTTATCTGCGCCGTTTTTGGGTCACGAGATGAATTGTCGATGAGCTTATCGGCTTCAATGTTTTGAATCCCAATCACATTTTTAATGATGATGCCAACGCGTTGATGTCCAAAGTTACAGACAACGACAAGCTCATAAAAACATCCCTCTGCCTCGCCTTTGCCCAGCCATCTGTCAAAATGGATGATCGAGCACATCTCATCGCGAATCTTCGCGGTTCCAACAAGTGTGCTGGTAGCATCCGAATTTTTAGCGATATTAAGCTCTTTATTAACGATAAGTTCTTCCACTTTAGCCACATTGATCGCATAAAGCTCGTCATAGCCATTGCGAAAAATGACATACTGCGAAGTCACATCCGCATTGGATGTAACTAAACGGATAAGCTCATCACTACTATCAATCTGATTGGCTGAACTTTGTTTCTCTTTTACTTCAACTTCTTGCATTTAAGTTCCTTTATAATGTACGTTTTTGCGTAACACGGGAGAGTTCGCTCAAATCAAGAATGCCATTCATATCTAAAAGGGTGATAAACCGCTCTTCAATGCGTGCCATCATTTGCATAAAATCTTTACGAATTTTTGCACCAAATTCAGGGGCTTCCATCTTATGAGCAAGCGTGATTTCGTAGACTTGATCCACCATATCTACGATGAGTCCTATCTCGCACTCATCGCCGCCAATCATCGCTTCAATGGTAATAATGCAGCTCTTTTTACTAATATCACTCATCCCCAAACCAAGTCTTGCTGAAAGATCAAGTACGGGAATAACATTGCCACGAATGTTGGTCACACCTACGACAAAACGCTCCATCGTAGGTACATGGGTTATCTGCGTATATTCGATGATCTCTTTGACATAAGCAACATTGATAGCAAATCTCTCGTTTTTTAAAAAAAACGAGAGGAACTGATTGCCCTCAGGATTTTTATGGGTTATATCTGCCATCAGATCCTCATTACGCGAAATTTTTGAAATCTTTTTTGTTTACATGTAACGCTTTTGTCTCACTACTTTTCTTCACTTCACCCATTGGTTTTGTATTAGGTGCTAAGACTTTTTGATTGTTTTCTACGATAAAGAAAGACATCATACTTCTTAGTCCTTCAGCTTGTGCGGTCATCTCTTCAGAGGCACTTGCTAGCTCTTCACTGCCTGCGGCATTTTGTTGGGTTACGGAGTCTAATTGGTTCATGGAGCCATTGATCTGCTCTATCCCTGCATTTTGCTCTGAGCTTGCTGCTGCTATTTCTTGAACGAGTTCAGCGGTTTTTTTAATATTTGGGATGATCTCTTTAATGAGCTCTCCAGCACTTTCACTGACTTTAACACTATCACCTGTGATTTTACTAATCTCTTGGGCTGCGACTTGGCTTCGCTCTGCTAGTTTTCTAACTTCTACGGCTACAACGGCGAAACCTTTTCCATGTTCACCTGCACGTGCGGCTTCAATAGCAGCATTTAGGGCTAGAAGGTTGGTTTGGTAAGCAATATCTTCAATAATGCTAATTTTCCCTGCGATTTCTTTCATAGCGTCTACGGTTTGGTTAACCGCTTTACCACCCTCTTCTGCCATCTTGGCAGCATTACTTGCCATCTCATCGGTTCGTTTTGCATTTTCAGCATTAAGGTTAATACTTCCTGTCATCTCTTCGATAGCAGCAGCTGTCTCTTCGAGGTTACTCGCTTGTTCAGTGGCACCATTACTCAACGACTGAGCTGTTCCACTGACTTGTTCACTGGCACTTGTGATTTGAAGGGCTGCGTTTTGGACTTCGATAATAATATCTTGAAGTTTTTCACCCATTTCATTGGTTGAGCTTTTAACCAGTGCTAAATCACCGATCCAGATGTCTGAGGTGATACGTTTGGTCAAGTCACCGTTTGCCATCGCGGCATAAACAGCGCTCTCTTCCATAATCGCTTTATCAATCGCTTCTGCTACGCCATTGATAGACACTTTAAATGCGGCAAAGTCACCTGGTAAATCAGCGGTAATTCTTGCTTTAAAATCTCCATTAGACAATTTACCCATAACGGTTTGCACGTCAGATACTGTCGCTTGAAGTTTATCGCCCATATCGTTTGCTGAACTCTTAACAAGTGCTAAGTTTCCTATCCAGATGTCTGAGGTAATACGTTTTGAAAAATCTCCATTAGCCAATGCCATAAACACGGCACTCTCTTCTTTAATAGCTTTATCAATTGCTTCTGCTACGCCATTTACAGCACGTTTAAACACATCGTAGTCATTTTTATACTCTTTGGTGATACGAACGGAGAAGTCACCCTCATTGGATAGTTTGGCTAAGGTATTAACGCCATTATTTACCACAGCATCATAAATGGCTTCGAGCATATTATTGATACCATCAACGATTTTTCTAAAGTCACCTTGGTGTCTTGAAGCGTCAGCTCTGGTTGAAAGTTTGCCTTCACCTGCGGCAACGGCTAACATATTGGTATCGGCAACGAGGAGTTTAATAGTCTCGATCATTTGTGCCATCGCAGCTTTGACTTGTCCTGTCTCTTCAGTGCTATCGGCGACAACTCTGACACTCATATCTCCTTTGGAGATCGACTCTGCTGCGTTTAACACTTCACTAAGTGGCGTGGTGATGCTTCGTGTCACAAACAGGGCGAGTAGGACGCCAAAGATAAATGCAAAAACAGAAACAGCGATAACGATCATTTTTGTGGAAGCATAGTCTGTATCAGCTTGTTTACCTGCTTGATTAAGCGATTCTGTTTGGTGATCTATAATGGCATTAAGTGCATCAAAATACGCTTTACGCAAAGGTAACATCTCTCCACTCATCACTGCCCAAGCCTCTTCACTTTTATTGGCAGCTCCAAGCTCAATAACTTTATTGGTTACAGCCGCATACGGTGCTCTTGCATCCGTTGTAGCTTTAAAGAGTGCTTTACCTTTTTCGCTCTTCATCATCTTCTCTAATTTTGCGTATAACTCGCTAATTTTTTTTCTGCCTGCTTCTATTTCATCTTTGATCTGTCTGTTTTTCGCATCATCGGTGTTAATAACAAGATTTCCAAGCAAAATACGATCATTATTGACAAGATCTTGAATATCATTGGCAAGAACGACTTTCGGGAACATCTCATCCGTGATCTCGCCTATCGAATCATTCATATTACCTAACCTTGTAAGTCCCAAAATGGCAATGCCTGCAAGGAACACAAGAACAATTCCAAAACCAAAACCGAGTTTGGCACCTATTTTCATATTTTTAAACATTGGCTCTTCCTTAATGTATATTTTTTACTTTGTTTACGTTAATTAATTTATGCGCTTTTTGATTCATCTATTCCACCTTTAAGGGTGAGAATAAAATTAATCAACATTGGCACATCTAAAATGAGTGCCACCGTACCGCTACCTAAGATAGTTGCTCCACTAATACCTTTGAGTGCATGAAAGATTTTGCCTAAAGGCTTGATGACGGTTTGAAACTCTCCAAACAGCTCATCGACAATAAAGCCATAACGACGCCCCGCATAATGCACCACAACGATGTTCGCCCTCGCATCTTCATTTTTTTGCTCATCGAAAAAAGCGCCGATGTTGAGAAGTGGCAAAATGCTTCCTCGAAGGTTAATGTAGTTGTTGCCGTGCATCTCTGCTTTTTCTTTATCATTGATTTCGATGCACTCAACCACCATATCCAAAGGTACAACATAAAATGTCTCACCCACTTTGACCAAAAAGCCATCGATGATCGCTAAGGTTAAAGGAAGCCTGATGATCAGTGTTGTTCCCTCTCCTTTTTTACTTTTAATTTCGATGTCACCACGAAGTGCTTCGATGTTTCGCTTCACCACATCCATGCCTACTCCTCGTCCGGAGAGGTCAGTAACAGCAGGTGCGGTAGAGAAACCAGGGGCTAAGATAAGTTTATAAATCTCTTGTTGAGAGAGCACCACGCCTTCTTCAATCAGCCCTTTTTCCACCCCTTTTTTGTACAACATCTCTTCATCAAGCCCTTTACCATCATCGCTGATTTCGATGACAACGGTTCCAGCATCATGGTAAGCGTTAAGCGTTAAAGTTCCTTTATGAGATTTATCGCCTCTATCACTTGGAAGTTCGATACCATGGTCAATGGCATTGCGGACGATGTGAACGAGAGGATCGGTAATTTTTTCGACCACTGTTTTGTCCAGTTCTGTCTCCCCACCTTTAATGACAAGGTCAATCTCTTTGCCTAGCTTTTTAGAGAGATCCATTACGATGCGTTTAAACTTGTTAAAGGTTTCCCCAATTTGCACCATACGAATTTGCATCGCACCCTCTCTGATGTCCTCAAGCATTCGTGAAACGATAGAGACAGACTCAATCAGTTCAGAGTTTTTCATGTCGATGGATTGTTGCACCACATTGGCATTTGCGATGACCATTTCACCGATCAGATTGATGAGTTGGTCAATTTTTTCTGCATCCACACGAATACTATAAGCCGTTGGTTGTGCTTGCGTTGTCGTTTTTTTGACCTCTTCTTTTGGAGATTGTCTAGCGGTAACACTCTGTGTTGAAACAGCGGTAACCTGCTCATTTAAGACAATTTCGCAATCATCTTTAATAAAATCAAACACATCTAAAATCTCTTCTTTACTCATTGACGTTGTAAATTCAATCTCAAAAGAGAGATAGCATTGTGTCGGATTTAATGCTTCAATCACAGGAATGGAAGTGACATGAACCTTTGCATCAAAAGTAGCTGAGTTTTTACGAAGATACGCCAAAAAGCTGGCTGGTTCAAACCCTTGCTCCATAATGCTATGCCCTAGTTTCAACTGCATGGTCCATTCTTTTTCAACCAAAGGGGTAATAGGTGCAGAGGTGCTTACGTCTACGGCATGGTGCAAAGAAATAGGCATGATCTCATTTAAAGAGGCTCCCAATTTTTTAGTCATGTCGCACAGCTCTTGTGTTGGAGCTTCTTCGTTACATGTAAGCACTGCAAACTCGACAAGATGCTGTATATGGTCTTTACATTCTAAAAGTAGCTCGCTTAATTCATCACTCATAGCAATCGTTCCATTGCGGACTTGATCGAGCACATTTTCAGCGATATGGGTAAACTCTACAACAAAATCAATCTTGTACATACCTGCCGCACCCTTAATGGTGTGCGCTGCACGAAAGACTGCATTGATCGCTTCATCATCCATCCCATTTTCACGGATATACACCAAAGAGTTTTCCATAGCCTCAAGCAGTTCAATACTTTCAATATGAAACTCTTTAGCAATATCACTAAATTGCAATGTCGAATTCATTCGGCTCCTTTTCCTTGTGTATTCCAATCAAATCCAAACAGAAGCATGAAGTTGTGTACAGAATTGGTAATGCCATTGATTTCAAAAGATTTCTGTGATGATTCACAGCTTTTCTGAAGAGAGACCAATAGTTGAAATCCAGCCGAATCAATTTTGTCGAGTTGCGAAAGATCGACATACAACCTTTCAGCGGATGAGATTAATTTTTTCACTTTTTCACTAAACTCTTCAACTTGATAGATAGTCAGCTCTCCGGATGGATTTACATGTAAAGAACTTTCTTTGAGTGTTATCATTGCTTTTTCCCTAACCTAAAAGCTTTGAGACAGCACCCAAGAGTTTTGCTTTATCAAACGGTTTGACCATCCATGCTTTAACGCCTGCGGCTTTTCCTGCTTCGATCTCAGCTTGCCCCGTAACCGTTGTAAGCATAATGATCGGAACAAAACGGTACTGCGCGTTCTCTTTGATCTTGCGCGCGAAGGTTAGCCCATCCATAACAGGCATATTGACATCACAAATAATAAGATCAATAGGAGCTTGCATCGCTTTTTCTAAAGCCACTTGACCATTTTCAGCTTCAATGACCTCATAACCACTCTCTTTCAACACGGAACTGACTGTCATTCGCATAACAGTAGAATCATCAACTATCATCAAACGTTTCGACATTTCTTAAAACCTCATTAATATGTAATTTTTTGCTGGAGAATATTATCATCTCTTCAGCTCTGAAATGGTCTATTTTTAATGAATACAGTGTGACCTAAATGTGACTTTACTAATGTTAAAATGTTATAGTGATAGAATAGTTACAAGTTTATATTATGAGATAAATTTAAGGACACCCTAATGGTCAAAAACCTGTTAGTACTAAAAAACAAAACGGTTCTCTTTGCAGAAGATGATGCGATTATGAGAGAGCAAACAACTGAGATATTAAGTATGATTTTTAAAAAAGTCTATGTGGCAAAAGATGGTGAAGAGGCTTACGACTTGTACGAAGATGAAAAACCAGACCTTATCATCACCGATATTAAGATGCCTAAGAAAGATGGGTTAAAGCTGATTAAACAGATACGTCAGAAAGACTATACAACCCCTATTGTTTTACTGACAAGTTTTGCAGATTCCGATATGCTGATCAATGCGGCTAACCTCTCTATTGATGGGTATCTCATCAAGCCTATTGAATTTGACCAACTCATTCTTAGTGTTTGCAGTGCAATACAGCGCACCCAACAAGACCTTGGACTCATTAAACTCAAATCCGATCTTTTTTACAATGCAAGCACACAGGAAATATATTACAAAGGGGATGTCATCACGTTCGGTGCTAAAGAGCAAGAGTTACTTTTATTGCTTCTTCGCAATCGCCATAAAACCATTACAAAAGAAGAGATAGCAGCTGCATTATGGCCGCTTGATCCTATCTGTGATTCCGCTATCAAAAATCTTATTTTACGTATTCGTAAAAAATTAGGCGAAGACCTTATTGTTTCAGTCCGCGGAATTGGTTATCGACTCAACACCCGCATGATGTATTAAAGTTCTTGCAAAGCTCATTTTGCAAGAAAAAAAAGAACCAAAGGTGCGTGGGCGTTCTGCCGAGGAAAACCCAGTGTTAACGTAGTCTTTAGAGCTTTGCTTTAAAGACGTGTTTAGAGTTCTGCAAGAACTCTATTAAGAAACTCACTTATAAATCTTGAAGGATGAAACACACAATGTATTGGCGCATCATACTGTTTATCATGACATGTTTTTTACCACTGAGTGCTTTTGAATCCTTTCAAATTTTAGATGAACATCCTTCTATTTTGGTTTCAAAACCATTATCTTATACCACGGGGAACCTCTCCCCGTTAGAAGCGCACCATGCATTTGCGCAAAACCATTTTCAACCACTTCCTGCACAGGCAAAAAGTTTCGGCTTTTCCAATGAGCCTATTTGGTTAGGGATTGAAATACAAAATAGCTGTGTCCATAATCTTCTTATGGGGCTTCAAAATTTATCTCTAGCACATATTGAGTATTATATTTTTCAAAAAGACATATTGATACAACAAGGGAAAACAGGAGCAAGTGTACCTATAATTGAGCGTCCTATCAAAAGTTTGGACCTTCGTATTCCTTTGCTTGAGACAAGTGAACCCACACTTTATTTAATCAAAATAGAAACACATAGCCCATTATTTCTCCCTATTGTTATAGGTACGGATGGAGCGTTGCAACTTTTCATCTTACCAGAGATTATCACGATTGCTATTTTTACAGGCATTTTTTTAGCACTCTTTTTGTACAATAGTATTCTTTTTATTTCCACGAAAGAGAAAGATTATTTACTCTACTCGTTGTACATCTTTTTTCTCTTTGCCTTAATGCTTTCCACACGCGAATACTTTGCACCTTTTTTACAAACAAATCTTCATTTGCAAGACACTATTAAACTTTTAAGCCTTCAAGGAAGTACCCTCTTTATGGTGCTTTTTTCACTCTCATTTTTAAATATAAAAACACTTTATCCAAGTCTCTATAAACGTACTCTTCTCTTGAGTGCTCTTTATTTCATACTCTTTTTTACCATACCTTTTATTGAAGTTGAAACGGGACAAAATCTTAGGGTTATGACAATTATCTTTGTTGTCTTTACCTCTGTGTTTTTAGGTATTTTTTCACACCTGCGTGGCAATACGTTTGCTAAATACTATCTTATCGCATCAAGCGGCTTTTCAATAAGTGCCATTATCTCTATGGCTATGGCACAGGGATTTATTCCTTATACCTACATGACATACAATGCAACTATTTTTGGTGCTGTTTGGCAAATTATTCTTTTTTCCCTTGCACTTGGCTATAAAATAAAGCTTCTATACCGCGAACATACCAAAGCCATGACACACATTCAAACCCAAAACAAGATGCTTTTTTTACAATCTCGTTATACCTCGGTGGGAGAATTGATCCGAAATATTACCCACCAATGGAAAGAACCTTTAGGAGAAATAGGTTCTATTCAAACCAATCTTAAAAGTACTCTTGTTTTTCAAGGCAGTGTTAGCAATGAGAAACTCCTTAATGCCATTAATCTCAGTCACAAGATTATCGCGCATTTATCTGAAACCATTGATACGTTTTACCGTTTTTTTCGCGCAAAGACAACTGAAAATCAAGAATTTGACATTACCAAAGAGATAGATAATCTCCAAAGAATGGTTAAATACACATTTGATTGTGAACAAATTGAGCTTACATGTAAATACAGTGAACGTCCCATTCTTCTGTGTGGACATCCCAATGAATTTGCACATGCTATTTTGAACATTATTCTTAATGCCAAAGATATTCTTATACGACGCCACATTAAGAATCCTAGAGTCAGTATTGATGTATCAACCACGCCAACCAATATTATTATTCACATTGAAGATAATGGTGGAGGCATTTTACAAGAACCTATTAGTAAGATTTTTGATGCTGGGATAAGTTCCAATGAAGAGAATATCGGTATTGGTCTGTATATTGCTAAAACGATTGTAGAACAAAAAATACAAGGTCGTATTTCTGTCAAAAATAGCGATGTTGGGGCAATTTTCACCCTAGTGCTTCCACATGGTACATGCGAATCTACATACTCCAACCCTATGCCCTCTTTTATGAATATGGAAGAGTCTGCTATAGCGCGTATTTCGAGATTAGAAAAAGATATTGCGCGACGTATTGAAGTAGAAAAAAACCTTAAGCAGTGGGCACATATCTTTGAAAACGTTCATTGGGGAATTGCTATTTGTAATGTCACAACCAATACCTTTGACCTTATCAATCCAGAATTTGCACACATGCATGGTTTTAGTGTTGAAGAGTTATTAAATCAGCCTATTGAAACTATTTTTTCACCTAAACGCATAGCCCAAATACCTGAAGTTCTTAAAATTGTTCACGAAGAAGGACACTACGTATTTGAATCAGAACATCTTTGTAAAAATGGCTCAACGTTTCCTGTTGACATTGATATGATCGCTGTTCAATCAGAGCAAGGCGAAATCTTATACTACATTGTCAATGTTCGAGACATCACGCTTTATAAACAGATGCATGAGCAAATGCTCCTCAAAAAATTCGCACTTGATCACATTCAAGACGCTGTATTTATGATAGATGAAAACGCACATTTTTATTATGTCAACCAAGGTGCTTGTACGGCGCTAGGATACAGTGACGAAGAATTTGAGCAGATGAATGTAGGCGACATAGACCCTGATTGGCCACAAGAGAAGTGGAAAGAGCATTGGAACATGCTCAAAGACGCAGGTTCAATGACGATGGAGTTAAGGCATAAACGCAAAAACGGAACGATTTTCCCTGTTGAAGTAAGCGCTAACTATATTGCATTTGGTGGGAAAGCTTACAATATGGGAATTGCGCGAGATATTAGTGAACGCCTTCTTCTTGAAAAGCAAAAAGAAGACGAACGTATGCGCCTCTTTTTTGAAAAACAGCTGGTGGGTATGGCAATCACTTCGCCAGAAAAGGGGTGGTTACATACAAATGAAAAACTCCAGCAGATGCTTGGCTATACAAATGAAGAGCTAAAAAAGTTGACATGGGTAGAGTTAACGCATCCTGATGACCTCGCTTCTGACCTTGTGTACTTTAACAAACTACTCAAAGGCGAGATTGAAGATTATATACTTGAAAAACGGTTTATGAGTAAAGACGGCACCATCGTCTATACCACCCTTGCGGTAAGCTGTGTCCGTAACAATGATCACTCTGTCAACTATGTTCTAGCTCTCGTTGAAGACATTACTGAGCAAAAGCTTTCGCATGAAGCACTAGCTCAAAAAGAGCAAGAACTTCGCTTGTTAGCAGATTCATCCCCAGGTATGATGGGCAGTTTTTGTTTACGAAGCGATGGATCTATTTATATGCCTTACGTTTCACCCAATATTGTAGATCTTTTTGGATTACAACCTGAAGATGTGAACAAAGATGCGATGTCCCTTATGGCACTTACCCATCCAGATGATGCGCAAAGAATCAACGAGTCCATTGCAAAATCAGCCGAAGAAATGAGTGTATGGCATGAAGAGTACCGCATCATTCACCCACTCAAGGGTGAACGTTGGATGGAAAGTAACACCAAACCAGAGCGTAACGCCAATGGCGAAATAACGTGGTACGGTTATGTTCATGACATTACGGAGCGTAAACAGAGTGAACTGGCTTTAGATGAAGTACGTCAACGTCTTCAGTGTGTGCTTCAAGGTATTCCTGATCCCGTATGGATGAAAGATGCTAATGGTCATTTTCTCGCTTGTAATCACGGTGTTGAGCGTCTTTTCAATACAAAAGAAGAAGATATTATCGGCAAAGATGATTACGACTTTTTCGAGCCTGAACTTGCAGAATTTTACCGCAATAAAGATCGCTCTGCCGCTGAAGTTGATTATGGTCGTGTTAACGAAGAGCTATGGACGTTTCGTGATAATGGGGAGCAAGCACTCATGGAAACCCGCAAAGTTCCTGTCAAAAGCTCAGATGGCAAGCTGATCGGTGTCCTTGGGGTGGCACGTGACATTACTGAGCGCAAAAGAATTGAAGAGAAATTAAAACGAAGTGAAGCAAGTCTTAATAAAGCGCAGAATATTGCCAAAATAGGAAGCTGGGAGCTTGATATTGACAGTGATACACTCACATGGTCAGATGAAACCTATAGAATCTTTGAACTTAACCCAGAACAGACCACAGAACTACACAAAACATTTTATGAGATTGTCCATCCTGATGATAGAGAGATGGTCAGTAGTTTATACGTAGAGTCCGTAAAAACAAAACTCCCTTATGCTGTGGCACATAGAATTGTGATGCGTGATGGACGCATCAAGCATGTCTTGGAAACATGTGAAACACAGTACGACGAAGATGGAAATCCCAAATTATCGATAGGTACAGTACAAGACATTACAGAGCGCAATCAGATGGAAGTGTCGCTCAAAGAATCCAATGAACGCTATACACAAATTCTTGATAATAGCATTGATGTCATTTACCTAATCGAAGTAACCCCAGAGGGACATTTTATCTATGTGGACGTCAACACTGCCTTTGTTGAAGTTACAGGAATCCCACGTGAGGTGGTCATTGGTCTTCGCGTAGAGGAAATCGAAGACGAAACATTCCGTGCTATCCTCATCGATAAATTTACCACATGCCTCAATGCAGGAGAAACAACCAACTACGTCGCCGACTATCCGTTCCCTGCAGGCATCAGGACGTTTCATTCTGTCCTTGCTCCTATACGAGATGAAAATGGGAGAATTGTCCGTATCGTAGGTGCAGCTAGGGATATTACGGAACGTCAAAGAACAGAGGAGATGATCAAAGAACTTAATGCTACGCTTGAAGCAAAAGTTGAAAAGCGAACTCTGCAACTCCAACAAGCTTTAGAGTTTAGCAATGGGGTTATCAACGCTTTACCCGATTTACTATTTGAAATTGACTTAGGTGGCACATATCTCAATGTTTGGGCACGCGATGAAGAGCTTCTTGCCAGACATAAAAAGCTTTTATTAGGTCACAATGTTTACGATGTACTTTCTCCTGAAGCGGCTAATACGGTGATAGAAGCACTAAGCGAGGCAAATACTAAAGGAGTTTCTTTCGGTAAGACAATCAAAATAGAACTATCTCAAGGAGCAATGTATTTTGAAGAGTCCGTTTCCAAGAAAATGTCAAGTGGTACATTTCTTGTCCTCTCTCACGACATAACAGAACGAAAAAAAGCAGAGCTCGAACTGCAAGAGAGAGAAGAAAAGTTCTCAAAGCTTTTCAAACTAAGCCCAGCAGCTATTTCAATTACTTCGCTGGAGCGCAATATGTATTTAGATGTTAATGATAGCTTCCTCTATCATACCGGATACACATACGAAGAAGTTGTGGGTAAAAGCAGTGCGGAACTAGGTATATTTGTTAATCCCGAAGAGCGAGCAGAATTTTTCCGCAGAGTGATGGAAGATGGCTATGTCAAAGACTTTAATTATACGTTTAGAGCAAAAAATGGTACTATTGGATATGCCATGGCGTATGCTTCTCTTATAACATTTAAAGGAGAACGTTGCCTTATTGGACATAGCTACGATATGTCTGAGCGTAAAAAAATCGAGATACTTCAACATGAGAGACTTGTACTTGAAGAACGCCTCTCCAAAATAGCAACGGCCGCCCCTGGTGTTAATTATATCTTTGAAAAAACGGCTGAAGGCAACATGCATTTTACTTACGTTGCCTCTGGATTTACAGATTTATTTGGCATTTCATGTGATGATGCCCTCACTGATTTTGCTGCTGTCATGGAGCACATACACCCAAGCGATAGAGACATCATACGACAAAGTCTTGTCAAAACCGAACAAAATTTGAGTAAATGGCATGAAGAGTTCCGCGTCAATCACCCTGAAAAAGGAACTCTATGGATTGAAGGACAATCCAAACCTGAAGCCCAGATGGATGGTAGCATCCTTTGGTATGGCTTCTTTCATGATGCGACGGAACGTAAAGTTGCAGAAGGAGCACTGGCAAAAAGTGAAGAAGCATTTCGCGCCATTGTCGAAAACTCACCTGATGTCATTGCACGTTATGACTTGTCATACCGACGCATTTACGTCAATCCAATGATGCAACGTCTTTTAAATAGACCCATCGAAGAACTTCTTGGAGAAAGACCTAGTAAAAACACACCTCTGCCAAAAGCTATAGATTTTGAAAAGCTTTTAGCACGTGTTATTCAAGACAAGCAAGAAATAACCTTTGAAGCACCTTTCTCTACGCCTGATGGCGAGGAGCATTGGGGTAACATTCGCATTATTCCTGAAATGAATACACAAGGAGAAGTTATGAGTGTATTAATGCAAGGAAAAGACATTACGCAACAAACAGAAAAGGGCGCTATAACGCATGAATAGATTCAAGTATGTTCTTAACCATACAAAAGTTGGAATGGCTGTATGGAGTACCAAAGATAATCGCTTTAAGTTTATGAACACCGCTTTTGCACACATACATGGCTATGAGTCAGATGAACTTTTAGGCGCAGATGTCAGACACCTTTTTGCACCAGAAAGTATGCAACGCCTAATAGAATGTGAAAACAATCCCGCATGTTTTCATGCGGGAGATATGTTCTTTGAGGCCATTCACCTTAAAAAAACAGGGATAGAAGTTCCTCTTAACATACACATTACGATCGTAAAGGATGATAGCAATATTGTAAAACACTTCATTGCTCATATTATAGATATTAGCAATCACAAAAAAACAGATACAAAACTAGCAATCATGACCAATGTACAAGAGAGTGAACTCCTTCGTTCAATTGCACAAAATATACCTGGATTTGCTTTTATATACAAGCTCCATCCTGATGGCAAAGAGGAATTTGTGTACGCTAGCGATAAAATACTGGACACGTATGGCATAGATGCTCCAACCGTACTCTCCGATATTAGAACATTAAGAAACCTATTTTATTCTGACGATATGCCACACTTTAGAGCCGCCATCAATGAATCAGCCAAAACACTTCAGCCATTTCACGCTGAATTTAGAATCAATCATCCGCAAAAAGGCATAAGATGGTTGGAATCAAACTCTATACCAACAGCACAAACCGACGGCAGTATTCTATGGCATGGCATTACAATGGATATTACAAGCCGTAAAAATGCAGAACAAGCATTGAGTAAAACAGCAACCCATCTCTCATCCTTAGTCAATACCCTACCCGATCTTGTCTGGATGAAAAATACAGAAGGTACGTATCTTACATGTAACCATGCATTTGAGCGATTTTTTGGAGCATCCGAGTGTGAGATTGTTGGTAAAACTGATTATGATTTCATTGATTACAAACTAGCTGATTTTTTTAGGCAAAAAGACAAAGAAGCCATTGAAAAAGGTAACATTTGCACCAATGAAGAAGTCATCACTTATAAAGATACAGGTACTACAGGTATACTTGAAACACGAAAAGTCCCTATCTTCAACCCAGAAGGAGAGGTATACGGAGTACTCGGTATTGCCAAAGATATTACAGAACAGAAAAAAGCAAAATTAGAACTTCAACATCAAAGCAATTTACTAAACTCCATACTAAACAGCTCACCAAATGTCATTATATTTGCTTTGGATACAGAGTATAGGTATTTGACCTTCAATCAAAATCATAAAAAAACGATGAAAGCACTATGGAATGAAAATGTAAGTATTGGTATGAATATACTAGAAAGCATAACACGCCAAGATGATAGGCATAAAGCTAAAAAGCTTTTTGATAAAGCGCTTGCTGGAGAGTATTTTGTTGATGAAACCAGCTATGGTGAAGATCATTTTGTACGCAGTTACTGGCAAACCTTTTATTCTCCTATGTATAATCATAATGGCACAATTACAGGTCTAACTTGTTTTAATCTGGATATTACCGAACAAAAAAAGGCAAAAGAGAATCTTCTTCTTAAAGAGTTTGCTCTCGATAAAATCAATGAAGCCGTATATCTCATCGACAAAGACGCTATGTTTCACTATGTCAATGAGAGAGCCTGTCGTGATTTAGGCTATAGTAAAGAAGAGCTTCTGACAATGGGCGTTGTTCATATCGATCCCAATATATCAATAGAACTGTGGCATGAACTCTGGCAGGGTATAAAAGAATTTAGATCAATGACAAGCAAGCATAAACGAAAAGATGGGACGCTCTTTCCTATGGAAGTAAGTTCCAGCTATTTTGAATACAATGGCATACCCTATACTCTTGCGATTGTTCGTGACATCACTGAGCGCAAAGCACAAGAAGAAGCTATAGCACAAAGAGAGCGAGAATTTAGAACTCTCACCGAAAACTCTCCCGATACCATCGCTAGATTTGATCAGGAGTGTCGTCGCACTTACGTCAATCCTGCTTTTGAACGAGTCCTTGGTCTTTCATCGAAAGATGTCTTAGGGAAAAAACCATCTGAAACGACTCCTGTAGAAAATGCCTTTGCTTTTGAAAAACAGTTACAAGAAGTTTTACGAAGCGGAAAAGAGTTTACAACAGAAACACCTTATACTGATTGCACAGGTAAACACGGTACAGGACACATTCGTATGCTTCCAGAGTTTGGAAAAGATAATCAAATTGTTAGTGTTATATGTATAGGTAGGGATATAACAGAGCGCAAAAGAATGGAAGAAGAATTAGCAAAAAAAGAAGAAGCGTTCCGCACCATCACAGAGCATACCCCTGACACCGTTGTTCGTTTTAACCGCGAGTGCAAACGCACCTATGTCAACCCAAGTACCATTCGCATGACTGGGCTTTTGGAAGAAGAACTTTTAGGTGCAAAACCCTCGGATTTTTCGCCGCTTAAAGATAGCCTGTTGTTTGAAAAAACTTTGATAAAGGTCATTGAAACAGGAGAAGAAGCGACACTGGAGATGGAATTTGTAAGCCCTTTAGGGGAGAAAGGCTGGCGCCATTTGCATATCGTTCCCGAAATAGACATCAACGGTGAAATTAGCAGTGTTTTGGCAATTGGACGAGACATTAGCGAACATAAAAAAATAGAACTTCAATTAAGAGACAGCGAAATCATCTTTCAAGAAGCACAACGTATCGCTAAAATTGGCAGTTGGAAGCTTGATATTGCCACCCAAGCCATTACATGGTCTGAGGAAATGTACCGTATTTTTGAGATAGATCCACAAAGTACGAAGTCTCGTCGTAAACTCTTCATGGAGATTATTCATCCAGAAGATTTATCGTATGTAAAAGAGATCCATTATCAAGCACAAAAAAAATATATGCCGTATGAGACAACGCACCGAATTTTACTGAAAAATGGAACACTCAAATACATTCATGCCAAAGCCATTACCTACTACGATGACAATCAAAACGCCGTTTCGATTATGGGAACCGTGCAAGATGTGACAGAACAAAAGATGGTCGAGAAGCAAGTAGAGTTTTTAGCGCACCACGACGCACTCACCGAACTGCCCAATCGTATGCTAGCCCAAAGCAGATGCGAGCAGTCCATCGCGTATGCCAAACGCAATAGCTCTAAAGTCGCTCTTTTGTTTATAGATATTGATGGCTTTAAAACCATCAACGACTCTTTAGGTCACGCCTTTGGCGATATGATGCTCAAGATGGTTGCAAGCAGGCTTAAAAAGTACATTCGCCAAACCGATACCCTAAGCCGTCAAGGAGGCGATGAATTTTTAATGATGCTCACCGATGTGGAAGATGTAGATGATGTTTCTACTGTTGCGCAAAAGCTTTTAAGAGAGTTTGAAAAACCGTTTCAACTCGATACCCATAGCATCTCTTCTTCTATCTCGATAGGTATTGCGTTGTACCCTGATGATGGGAAACACTTTGATGCCCTCCTCCAACGTGCTGATACCGCAATGTATAAAGCCAAAGAAGCGGGACGCAATACTTACTGCTTTTTTACAGAAGCGATGAATAAGGAAATCTTTGAACATCTCCATATTCAAAACGATTTGAAACAAGCACTTGTTCAACAACAGTTTGTTTTGCATTATCAACCGCAAATTGATCTTGAAACCAATACCATCAGTGGAGTGGAAGCGCTTTTACGATGGAATCATCCCAAAAATGGGCTTGTTCCACCTATGAAATTTATCCCTATTGCTGAATCTTCTGGGCAAATTTTAGAGATTGGAGAGTGGGTCATATATGAAGCATGCCACCAAGCTTCTAAGTGGCATCAACAAGGCATAAACATCACCATGGCAGTCAATATCTCGGCGATACAATTTAAACGAGGAAATCTGGAGCAGGTCATTCAAAAAGCGCTTGAAAGTTCAGGTCTAAACCCGCAATATCTGGAATTAGAACTCACCGAATCCATTTTGATCCATGATACTGAAAATGTCCTTCATGCTATCAGAAGGCTTAAGATTTTAGGCATTAAACTTTCCATTGATGACTTTGGTACAGGGTATTCGAGTCTTTCATATCTCAAACGTTTTGCCGTCGATAAGCTTAAAATTGATCAATCTTTTGTAAAAGATATATCCAAAGACCAAGAGGACGCCATCATCGTCAAAACCATTATACAAATGGCAAAAAGCCTTAATCTCAAAACCATTGCAGAAGGCGTAGAAACGAAAGAAGTCTTGGAAATCATCAAAAGTCACGATTGCGATGAAGTACAAGGATTCTATTTTGCAAAGCCTATGTGCGCAGAAGATTTTATTCACTATTTTTCACAAAAAGAGTTTACTGCATGAGTCAATCATACAACAATACCCAAGAACTACTACCAACAAAGAATTCTGAAAAAAAGCACGAGTTTCACTCTTTAGCTGAAAATGTGCATGACCCCATTTATCGTTACGATAGCCATTGCCGACGCACCTATGTTAATCCAGCAGTCGAAAAACTTTGTGGAAAAGAAGCCTCAACGCTACTTGGCAAAACGCCTGTTGAATCTTTACTCGTAACGCCTGATGATAGCTTGATTGTCATGAAAAGCCTTCAATATGTCATTGAGACAGGTAAGGTTGATACGGTTGAAGTTACCTTTAAAAAAGATGATGGAAGTTACCGTTACTATCAACATTTACATGTACCAGAGTTTTCACATGATGGAACAGTAGGAAGTGTTTTAGCTATTGGTCGCGATATTTCAACGCACAAAAACCTACAACAAGAACTACTTTCTCGTGAGCAAA
Source organism: Sulfurospirillum oryzae (assembly GCF_025770725.1). Taxonomy (NCBI): domain Bacteria; kingdom Pseudomonadati; phylum Campylobacterota; class Epsilonproteobacteria; order Campylobacterales; family Sulfurospirillaceae; genus Sulfurospirillum; species Sulfurospirillum oryzae. The sequence continues at coordinate 113,319 of NZ_JANZKZ010000001.1, forward strand.
TGTTTCGTACATTGGCAGAGAATTCTCCCAGTATCATTATACGTTACGATAGAGAATGCAAAAGGATGTATGTTAACCCTACCTACACTGAGCAATTAGGTATCCCCCTTGAGCAAGCTATCAATACAACACCCAGTTCTCAATGGAATTCTTATATTCACATGCACACAATCAGTGCAGAAGAGTACCAAAAAAGAATCTTGCATGTCATTCAGACAGGAATTCCTACACAGTTTATCGTCGAATGGGAGCGCCATTACGATCAACAATACTTCATACATGATGTACATATTGTCCCAGTAAAAGATGCTCATGGCAATATCACTGGAGCACTCGTACTAGGACACAATATTACCGCATTTAAACAGCAAGAAGCTATTTTATTGACCAAAGAGCTAGAGTTTCGCACCCTTGCTGAAAACTCACCTGACACCATAGTACGCTATGATCAAAATCTTAAACGCATCTATGTCAATGCTGCATGGGAGAAAGCTAACGCTCTTTCACGCAATGAGATTTTAGGGAAAAGTCCAAAAGATCAAGCAGGACGCATTACAGATAGTGTCGATGAATTTGAGGCAATGCTGCAACGTGTTTTAAACACAGGAAAAAGTGAAGAGTTTGTGTTAGAATGGAAAAATAAAGAAGGAAAAATATTTTTCTTTAGCTTTTACTCCGTTGCTGAATACGATGGATCATCAAGTAATATTATCTCTGTTTTAACTATTTCCCGAGACATTACATCGTATAAAGAGCTAGAATGTGCACTCTCTTCTAAAGAACAACTTTTCCGTGCACTTGCGGAAAATTCTCCCGATTCAATTATTCGCTACGATACATCGTGTCGTAAGATTTATGTCAATGCAATGGCAACTAAAACATTTGCTCGCTCCGCTACTGAACTGCTTGGAGAGACACCAACAGAAGCAGAGTTGCTTTTAAATTACAAAGAATTTGAATTAAAACTCAAAGAAGTGATTCAGACCAAACAAGAATCGATGATAGAAGTTTCAACAATCTCATCGGGCGAGCAGATTTGGGCTGAGGTGCGCCTTATTCCTGAATTTGATGACCATGGAGAACTTATAAGCGTTCTAGCCGTTGGAAGGCATATTACAAAACGCAAACAACTTGAGATGCACCTTAATGCGACTCTCTCTCAATTTGAGCAATTTGTTAACAACATAACCGAAATGGCATGGATTAAAGATAAAGAGAGCCATTATGTCATGGTTAATCAGGTTCTTGCCAATCGATTTGGCGTTATGGCTAAAGATATGATTGGAAAACATGATTCTGATTTTTTCGATGAAAAAACATCAGAAGAACATATTGAAGTCGATTCACAAGTCATGAAAGAAGGGATCACAATCAAAATTGAAGAGATGATTTCATCCAATCCAGATCATGAGATATGGATTGAGAGCATTAAAAATCCTTTTAGAAATAGTAATGGAGAAATCATTGGTACCATTGGAACAGCTCGCGATATAACGGAACGTAAACACGCTGAAAGACAAATGGCGTATATGGCACAACACGACACACTCACAGCGCTTCCAAATCGAGCCTTGGCAAAAGATAGAGCTGAACAAGCTATTGCTCATGCTAAACGCAATGAAAGTAAAGTTGCTTTTTTATTTATTGATCTTGACAAGTTTAAAGATATTAACGACTCGCTTGGGCATCTTGCAGGTGATACAATACTCAAACTAATCACATCACGATTAAACGCATGTATCCGTGAAACCGATACATTAAGCAGACAAGGCGGTGATGAGTTCTTGATTATTCTCCCAAATATTCAAAATTCAAGTGATGCCCTTCTCTCAATAGATAAAATTTTTCAAATGCTAGAAGAGCCTTTTACCCTTGGAAGCCATACCCTTTTTATGTCTGTTTCGATTGGTGTTTCACTCTACCCTGATGATGGCGTGACGTTTAACAGACTTTATCAAAGGGCAGATATTGCCATGTACCAAGCAAAAGCTCAGGGTCGCAACACATACACATTTCACTCTTCCACTATCAGTTCCACGATGATCGAACAGTTGAAACTACAAAATGATCTAAGAACCGCGGTTAAAAACAGCGAATTTATGCTTCACTATCAACCGCAAATTGATTTGAGGAATCAACACATTACAGGCGTTGAAGCGCTCATTCGCTGGATGCACCCAGAACGTGGTCTCATTTCTCCTCTGACGTTTATTCCTCTTGCAGAATCAAGTGGATTGATCGTAGAGATAGGTGAATGGGTGTTAATAGAAGCCTGCAAGCAAGCCGCACTTTGGCATCAAAAACAACTTTTTATCAACATTGCGGTTAACATCTCAGCCATTCAGTTCAAGCGGGGTAATCTTGAAGCCGTTGTTCAAAAAGCGCTTAAGATTTCAGGGTTAGATCCAAAATTCTTAGAACTTGAACTCACCGAATCTATCTTTATTCACAACACGCAAGAGACGCTTAAAACCATTCAGAATCTGAAAGAAATTGGTATCATGCTCTCGATTGATGATTTTGGGACAGGGTATTCAAGCCTAACGTACCTCAAACGATTTTCTGTCGATAAGCTTAAAATTGATCAATCATTCATTCGAAATCTTCTTCAAAATCAAGAAGATGCCGTTATTGTCAAAACGATTATTCAAATGGCAAAAAGCCTCAATCTTAAAACGATTGCGGAGGGTGTTGAAGATAAAACTGTTTTAAAAGCCATTAGTGATTATGGCTGCGATGAGGTTCAAGGATATTATTTCTCAAAACCTCTAGAAGCGCATTACATTGCTCCACGCATTGACAAAACGATGAAATGGGTAAGATAACCGCTTACCCCTCTTTTTGCTCTTTGGTTTGCTGACTGCTCTCGACCATTGCATTAAGACTTTTTTTCAATTTTTGCAACATTCTATTGACATGAATAAGATTTTCAGCCGACTGAATCGCAATGTCTTCGGTTGCATTGACATTTTTATCAAATGTTTTTTTATCATGCTCATCAATACCCATATCTTCAATCGCATCTTCAACTTCAAGGGCGAGTTGTTGCAGTTGAGAGACTGCATTTTCCGCTTTTTTAAGGGCATCCTCGGAATCTTTCATCGCAAAATTAACCTTTTGCACAAAAAGAGAAATATGCGATGTTGCCTCTTTCAGCTCATCTTCACTGTGATCCGAAAGCGTCACGGGTTTTGCAGAGAAACTGCTAAGGTCTCCATGTGCCAACTCTTTGGCTTTTTGTACAAAGCCTTCTAAATGCTCTATAATCTCTTTGGTCATCACAAAAGCATAGACAATAATAATAAGCCCTACAATAAGTGCGATATACTGAAATTTGAGGAACATATCATTCTTAGCTTCACTGTGATCCGTATAAAGCCAAACGGCTTCATCCATGGCATTAAGAAGCTGTACATTTTTCTCATAAACAAAGGCTAAATGCTTGTTAATTTCACTCTCCAACGCAATGATATGCTCTAAATAAAGAACATAATCTTCCCAATAATCATTGGTCTCTTTAACGATAGCATACACCTCAGGCGCATGTTTAACCGCAGGATCATCTAAAAAGCTCTTAATCGTTTTGTTATAAAGCGTCTTAGCATCAGCATAAATAAGCAAATCTTGTGCGTTTGCCGTACGCAAATAACGATTAACATAAAGCCCCATTCTCTGAGAAAGCATGCGCTGACGACCCGAGAGGTCAATGTGAATATTGCTGAGATTTGCACTGACCATGCGCTGGACAACCGTGTCTGAGAGCACCAATAATTTTTCAATACGCGGTGTCAAAACTTCCATATCAGGGCGCACCTCTTCGATGCCACTTTTGAGTGCTTCAACCTCTTCTTTAAAAGGGAGCCAAAGGCTCATCACTTCTTCAAGTTTTGTTTTAATTCTTTCATTTTGTGGCGCATAAATACCTTTGGAATCATTGCCATACAAAAGATCTTTCAGACTGTTTTCAAAAAGAGCCACAGCGGTGTTAAGCTCGCGAAAGTCATTGGTATGACGATGCACAATGAAAAAAGTCTCTTTGCTAATCTTCTGCGAAAGCATGCGCTCTTTTCCCGCAATATTGATAATATACGAGTCTTTTTTACTCATCTGATTCATCATAACGGTTAATGAAATAATGAAGATAATAACAAACGACAGCAATCCCCCAGCGAGACGCATTTTTGCACTAATTGCGGTTGGCTTCATTTTAAAATGTCCTAAAAATTATCATTTTTTTATTAGACTTCTTTCATAACCATTGAAAAAAGTCTATTCATAAATATCTTTAAGCTCTTGAATATTTAAGAGCACAACACTGTTTTTTTCAATTTCAATTGTACCATTTCTAGTCAGTTTATTTAAAATACGTGAAAGTGTTTCAGGCTGAATGTGAAGCATATAGGCAATTTCATGTTTTTTTAGGCGATTAAAAGTCTCTAGTTCATTGACCAACATGTGTGCTACTTTGGCAGTTCCATCAAAGACAACATCACGACTGATAATACACTGCATCTGCTGAATCATCTTAAACGACTCTTCCAATATTTTGGTCATCAAACGATGATTAGCGTAAATCATCTCACGAAACGGCTCACTTTGGATGGAAAGAACCGTGCTATCCTCTAAAAACTCAGCGTTTGCGTAGCAGCTAATGAAAAAGCTGTCAATCAATTTAGAAACATTAAAAATAAGGGAGTTGGAGTAAAGTTTGTAGAGAAAGATTTCATTATCGAAACGATCAACTTTATAAAACTTGACCGAGCCTTTAATGATGTAATAAATTGAATCTTTAGTGTCTTTTTCATAGAAAAGAACATCACCAGCTTTGTGGTGACGTATACTACAAAATGAAGCGATCTTTTCGATGTCTTCACTTTGCAGAGAATCGAACAGTGGTAATGATGAAACAAGTGCCAAAGGATCGTTGTTTGCCATCAAACCTCTTTATGATTTATTTGCTAAAAGTAGCGTTTTCGACAATGATTTTATAAGAATAGCCCGAACCAAAATCTTTGTCAACACGAACCACGCCAGAAGCCGTTACAACATCTCCCACTTTTGGTAATTCAGAAGAGGTAAAGACCACACGCCCTACTTCGCTTCCCTCACCCGTGCCATCTTGAATATGCACCCAATTACGCCCAAGAATATTAGGCGATGCTTTGACAACACGACCTCGAATGCTAATCGTTTTATCTTTTAAACTGGCACGTTTTTCCCATGCCTCTTTAACGCTCATCGTATCTTTTTGTTTATAAGGAGACTCTTTAACCTGCTCATTAATGAGTGCTAAATTACCTGCTTCTGGAGCTTTTGTTCGGTACTGAAGATTAGAGGCAAAAACGATCTCATCAAATGTTCTATTGAGTGATTTACTCTCAAAATTCTTTGCACGAAGCTCTTCTGTAAAACGAACTTCTGTCCCTTTTTCAATGTTAACCCCTTCAACAGCAACCCAATACTTTTTCTTTGTATCGTCAATCTGCATATACGTATAACCGCCCCCTTGAAGCGTATCAACAACAATACCTTCAAACACATCACCCGCATGAAGGTTTCCCATGAGGGCGAATGCAAGGGCTAATAATTTTATTTTATTCATTTTTTTTCCTTTAAAAGTCTGTTTTTATACGATATCAAAATGAGCAGTAGCACCACGCCACTGCACACATACACCCATGTAGGAATCGGCACAGGATCACCCGTCGCATACGAGTGCATGCCAGCAAGATAAAAGTTGACGCCAAAATACGTCATCAGTATGGATGCAAAGCCCAAAAGCGAGAGCACCGCAAACAGATAATGCGAATAAAACCGCGGCACAAGCCTTACATGTAAAATGATCGTGTAGATTAAAATGGAGATGTACGCCCATGTCTCTTTTGGATCCCATCCCCAGTAACGACCCCATGACTCGTTCGCCCAAACACCACCCAAGAAATTGCCGATAACCAGAAGTGTCAGTCCTAAAATCAGCGTGATTTCATTGATGGTGGTGAGGTGCTTGATGGTTACTAGTGTTTGGTTAGAACTTTTACATGTAAAGAGTATCAGCGTGAAAAATCCCAGCGCACACCCTAACGCTAAAAAGCCGTAACTTGCTGTAATGATGGAGACGTGTACACTCAGCCAAAACGATTTTAAAACAGGTACAAGGTTGGTGATCTCTGGGTCAATGTGCCCGAGGTGTGCCACAAACATAAAGATGCCTGCCATCATTACCGAACCAGAGAGTGCAAACAACGAACGGCGTAAAAAGAGCATGCAAAAAAGCAGACACGACCATGCGATATAGACAATGGACTCATACGTATCGCTCAAAGGTGCATGCCCGCTGACGTACCAACGCAGTGCCAACCCACATGTATGCAGTACAAAAAGCGATGCGACGATGAAAAAGAGTGCGCGATCTAGTTTACATGTAAACGTTTGAGGCGCAAAAACCCGTCCAAAAGCAACCACTAAAAGAATCAAACCCAAAAGCGTATACACTAAGGTTAAGCGCTCAAAGATCATCAGTTTATTAAACAAAATCTCGATGTTAATGTGTGTCGATGAAGGCATTATGTCCGAGCCATATTTGGTTTGAAAATCCGAAAAAATCTTTACATGTAAAAGAGCTTTGTCATAATTTCGCTCAAAAAGGGCTTCCATAAATGCGGTTGAACTCTCTTGCAATTTTTCGGCTTCTTCCCCTTGAAGCTGTGAGAACATCTGCTCGAAGGCTAACCACGTATGGTTGGCATCGTTTGGCAGTGGGAAGATTTTAAAAAGCACACCTTGATAGAGCATAAAAGCAATGCTAAGACGTTCATCAACTTTGATAAGATCGTTCTCAAACGTTCCTCGCTGACTCGGTTTCATCGCCAGTGCTTTTTGAAGTTCAACATCTAACTTGTAACGATGACCCTCAAAAAAATCTTCAAAAGAAGCTAGCTTTTGCTCTTTTGGAACACCTATAAATTCCCTGAGACGCGGTGTTTTTGTTTGAATCATTGGCAATTTTTTCCACACACTGGGGTGGGAGAGCATTCCAAGGGCGACTTGCATTGCATCCATGTCGTAGAGGCTATTTTTACCGCTGAGTTTATAAAGTACCTCTGTGGCAAGTGTATCAAACGGCTTCATCCGCCCCATACGCGATTGCACGACGAGTTTACCAAAAGCATCGCTAACCTCTTTGCTTTTAGCCTGATGCTCGCTCAAGTAAGTTTGTACATACTCACTCTGAGAAAAAAGCGGTGCATGCGAGAAAAGTAAAAGTGCCACCAGAAACGTACTGCTTTTCACCTCAGCGATGAGCTTTCTAAAACGTGATTTTGGATCGAACAGATTTAAAATAAGTCCTAAAAACAAGAGTGCATAGCCAATGTATGTCACTTCAACGCCAGGGTCTTTGGTGACAGAGAGAATCGTTCCTTTTTCATCAGGGTCATAAAATGTTTGGAAAAATTTGTACCCTTTGTAGGTGAGCGTGTGATTCATGTAAATATGCGCATCTACGCTTGTGTTGCCATCAAGCACGCGAACATCACTGTTGTACGCAGAGGGTGCACGACTACCGTAATAACGTTCTAACTCAAACTTACTCAAATGCAGGGCAAAGGGCAGTGTAATTTCACTGTTTTTATCGTTAGAAAATATAACATTGGAACTCATGCCTTCGCGGATTTTCATCACACCTTCAATACCAAAATAGCGTGTTAATCCAGACCCTATAAGAATGAGAATAAACGCGGCATGAAAGATAAATTTGCTTACATGTAAAATCATTTTAGAGCGGTAAAGCACAAGTGCAAGATTAAGCGCGCCTAGGGTTAAGAATGCTTCGTACCAAATGGCATTATAAACATAATGGCGCGCGAACTTTGTGCCAAAATCATTTTCAACAAAGGTTGCTACTGCGGCACCTACGGCTAAAATGAAGAGAAGTATGAGCGTCGTTTTGTAGGAGCCAAAAACTTTAAGCAACACGTTTGTCCTTGGAGAGGATATTGTGACACACTAAAAGTGCCTTTGGAAGTTTTAGTATATCACAAGGTGGGAGAGAGACAAGTCTCTCCCCTATTTGAAAACCTTACTTTTTATTTTTATCAAAGTAAGAAGATTTGCTATCGACTGCTGGATCAAGAGCTACAGAATTTGGAGCAAGTCTGCCTTTAGCAGCTGCCTCTTTTTTCCACTCTTTCTCTAGTGTCTCTTTAAATTTGAGTTTTTCAGCAATCAAAGCTGGCATATCGACTTTTGCGATTTTTTGAGCTTTTTCTTTTGTGTTAAACTCTGGAGCCATGAAGTCCATAACACCATGTTTAGCAAGAACACTGACAAGTTTAAGACGTGCTTGTTGTGCTTGCTCATTGGCTGAACCTAAGAGTCTTAAGACCTCTTCTGGAGCATGGAAGAACGCACCATGACCTGCAATTGCCATATCGCCTCTCCATTGTGCATGACGGATAAGTGTACGGATTTCTTTAAGTTCATCATCACTTGCACCTGCTTCCATCGCACGGCCTGTCTCGATGTGAGCTTTAGCAATATTATCAAATGCAATGTCCATCATAAAGTCTTTACGATCTACTTTTTGTTTGACAATGTCTTTAAGTTTTTGCTCGCTCTCTCTATGGCAGTTCATACAACTTTTATCCATGTTTTTAAGAGGATTTCCAATTTGGTGATCTGAATACTTCACAGAACCTTCTTGAGTGTAAGGCATGTGACAATCAGCACATGAAACACCTTTTTGTCCATGAATTCCCGTTCTCCAAAGCTCCCAGTCAGGATGTTGTGCTTTGATCATAGGTGTTTTAGAAATACCATGTACCCAGTCAGAGAAATTGATCTCATCATAATATTTCTCCATACCTTCTACGGTTAAACCATTTTTGTAAGGGAGTGTAACAACCATAGCTGTCTTATCAGCACCTTGTGCATCTTTCCAGTCTGTTTTTTTGAAGTAATACTCTACGTGACATTGGGCACATACAAGTGAGCGTTTCTCTTGGTGAGTAGACTCTTCAAATGTTTTAAGCCCTGCTGCTTGAAGACCACGGTTTAAGTGAGGAACACGAACGCTTAACTGCGCTGTTTTATCATCATGACATGTTGCACAACCAATAGAGTTAACCACCTGTGAGCCGTATTTTGCCCATTTGCCTGTAAAATACTCTAATTCACCATCTTCTTCAATCAAACGAGGAACATCAGGTGATTTACATGTCCAACATGCTGTTGGCAAAGGACCTGTTTTTGCGTCTGTTGGAGCACCCGTTCGAAGGGAATTAATATTATCTTGAACCGCATAGTAGTGACCACGTGGTGCATTATAATCTTTTGAGAATGGATAACCAGCCCATGCAACAGCAAGGTATGGTTTTTTATCGAGCATATCAATGAGCTCATCACTCTCTTTTGTTTTTTTCCAAGAATCAAACTGTCTTGGATAGTATTTTGCCCATTCTTCACTTTTCGCTTTACCTTCGATACCTGCTTCACTTGGAGCCTTAGCAAGTTCGACGCGTTGTTTCTCTTTTTCTGTTATATTGCCAGCCAATAGTGCCATTGCTCCGATAGCGACAAGTGAACCAGCAAGTAACAATTTGAACTTCATCATCATTTCTCCTTTTACTTAACTTCTTTGACACCTAAATTATTAGGTGTTGTTGTAAGACCTCTAACTTTACCATGCGGTACGCCCTTATGACATTCCCAGCAACGTCTACCCGTTGCCACACTTGGATCGTCATAATTATGATTTACATCGGCATTTTTAACCATTTGAGAGGTTAAACTCGCATGACAAGAAATACAATTCTCCTGTACTCTTTTCGCTCCATCGTCACTGATTTTAATGGCATTTTTGTACGTATTAAATGTAAACGCAACACTATGGTTGTAACCATCTCGCGCTTTTGCAATGTACTTATTAACCATATTATCACGTGGTAAGTGACAATCGATACAACCAGCCCTTTCAGCATGTGAACTGTGTTGCCATGTCGCATATTGCGTATTCATGACGTGACAGTTTATACAGGCCTTAGGATCATGGGAGAGATACGATAGCGCTTTAGATGCGTGTACTATATAAGCAAAAAAGCCTATAGCCACAACAAAAACACAAAGTGCCGCGTACTTTAGGAAATTACTATTTTTCACATTTCCTCCTTTGATGTTCTGTGTTGCTTTTCAACTAAAGCAACAACGCCTAACTCAAGCCAAAACTACAAGGAAAGTCTCCTCACCTTGTCAAAAGCCTACAAACCTCCTAATTATTAATTTTAATTTAATCTAATAATCTAATGAAAGCTATAGGGAATTGTATAAAGAAAGGCGAAAAAAAACCTTGACCTATGTCAAGCAGTCATGAAAAAAAGTTATAAAACCTCTTCTAGCTTTTGACGATCAATGACTTGAATATGGTGCTTATCATCGAGTTCGATAAACCCAGAAGATTTAAATTTTGAAAGGGTACGGGAGAGCGTTTCGGGAGTAAGGTTGAGAATGGAAGCTACTTGGGTATTTTTAAGCGTTTTAAAGAGCTCGCCATTTTCCAAAATAAACTTTGCAACTTTGGCATCTGCGGTTAAAATAACCTCTTTTTGAATGACATCAATAAGAATTTTGTGTTTTGCAATGAGAGACTTGATAATCTCAAAAGAGATTTCAGGATTTTTGAAAAAATCTTGCTCTAATGCTTTGTAGTCGATGCGAAGCACTTCGCTATCGCTCATAAATTCAGCTGTTGCAGGATAAGGAATATTCTCAAAATTGGCAAGTTCTGCAACCAATCCACCAGGATAGAACTGATGTAAAAAAATCTGTTGTCCTTTGTGGTTGGTTTTGTATACTTTAAGCGTTCCTTGGAGGAGTACATAAAGATAAATGGGTTCATCGCCTTCATAAAAAAGAATCTCTTTGGCTTTGTACTTTTTAATAACAGAAATTTTTTTGAGTTTTTCAAGTTGAGCATCATTAAGTTTTGAAAAACACGGAACATTTCTAATTCTATCCATAATACAGAGCCTTTACAATAAAAGTTAAGCTATCCTAACTTAAGCATGATTAGAACTTTCTTTAAATTATGAAATATTTTCTTTTTCATGTATAACATTTCTATCAAAATTGATTTAACTTCAAAGTTATATAACACTCAGAATACTTTTGACGGCCAAGATAGAAAGAAAGATTTTTAATATAAAAATTAATTTTTTACCATCTATTTTCTCTCTTACTTGTGTTCCAATATAAGAGCCTACAATGGATCCAATAATCATACTAATAACAATACTAAGATAGTCACGAAATACAAATCCAAAATAGATAAACACTATGATTTTTAATACATGTGTTAAGCACATGAGAATTGCTGATGTGGCAACGACTTTATTTTTGTCTTTAAACTCTTTAAGTAATTTTGTCATTGTAAGTTGCCCTGTTGTACCTACAATAACAGATACGCCAGTTTGAAAAAAACCAATGACATAATAACTTTCGTACTTCATTATTGCCTTATTAAAATTTTCAGACCATAATGACAATAAGATATATGCTCCTAAAAACAAAGGAATATAGGTAAGTGATACCACTTTTAAAAAAGCCATAAAGATACCAATACCAATCAGTGAGCCTATTAAAAACTTTGGTATGACTTGGAACTGTATATCTTTATGCCCAAAATAAGCTCTTGATATATTGCTTGTAATCTGGTTCAAACTATGTATAGGGATAAGAGCATTTGTAGGTAAGAAGATAGGGAGTATGGAAATAAGCAATAATCCACCTCCTATACCAACAACACTTGTTATAAGGGACGTACAGAAGCTAATAAATCCTAAAATAAATGCATCCATGACATCATCTTTCTAAAAAGTTTAAAACATGCAAGACACACACCCTGTCAATATCCTTATAGCCTCTACATCTTGAATTTAAGTGTTTATCTAAACTGCTGGAGCTTACTATTTAAAATTTCAGACAAACGAGAGAGATGATCTGCCGCTGCTGCGATTTCTTCAACACTTCTGGCATTTTGAGAGGTCAAAATATTAATGTTACTAACCATCTCAACAATCTTGTCAGTATCTTGTGAAATCTTACGTGAGTTTTGTGCACTGGTTGTCACCGCTGCAACACTCTCTTGCATGACTTGTGTTGTTCCTAAAATAGTTGTTTCTACGCCACTAGAAACATTGGAAAGTCTTTCAATATTTTTAGCATTTCTTCCCATTTGTTCTGAAGAGTCCACAATGGATTGAACAATGATATTAATCGTTGCATTAATCTCAGTGAGTGATGTCTGTGTACGTTCTGCTAGTTTTCTTACTTCATCTGCAACAACCGCAAACCCACGTCCATGTTCCCCCGCCCTTGCAGCTTCAATAGCCGCATTAAGTGCTAGTAAATTGGTTTGGTCAGCTATCTCAGAGATAACGATTAAGACTTGCTTAACTTGCTCTGCATCATGACTCATCTGTTCTAATTTTTGAGCAAGGGCAGATTCTGATTGGCTAGCTTGATCCATCTCACCACGTAGCGCTATCACTTCATGTTTAGCATTATCGAGTCTTGCACCTGCTGTGGCGATGTTTTGTTTCATGCTTTCAGAAAGAATGGCTGTCTCTTGAACAAATACCTTAATGGCTTCAATTTCATGGATCGTACTCTCAACAATAATGGAGCTTTGCTCGGCGTTTCTTCCTATTTGTATACTCGTAGTACTCAATTCATGTGAAACGGATGCATTTTCACTTGAAGAGTTTTTGGCATCAAGAATGGTGTATTCTAATGTATTCACTAAATCATTAAAACTATCCACAATCTCTTTAATCTCATTTTTTTTATTATAATTGATTCTAAATTTAAGCTCTTTGGTTCGTACAAAATTGGTGATGCTATCGTGTATAAGACTTACACCTTGCATGATATTGTTCTTAATAAGATAACTAAGAATAACCGTTAAAAGAATAACCAACGCTATAATAATCGTCATTTCAATGCTTGCAGTCTGTTTTGTACCTTGCGCAACAAGAGCATTGTCTTCCGAGAGTTTTTTATTGTATGTCATCTGTTCATCAATGGTGTCGGTTAAATTACGTGACATTTTCCGATTTTTAAGCATAAAATCTTTAGCTTCGACTTTTTTATCTTCTCGTGACATCTGCAAGACTTGATCTGCCATCGCGATGTAAATTGCGTAGAGCTGTTTCTCTTTCTCATAAATTTCTTTATCTTTGGCATCCATTGCAAACGTCTCATAATTTTTTAAATTATTTTCAAATTCTCCTCTATAAGTACGATATCTTTCATCTAGAATTTTGATTTCATTTTTATCATTGATATCTGTGCCAAGATGTTCCCACAATAAAAGTCTAATACGATAAAACCCTCTTTGCATATCGTCCAACAATAAAACACTCGGCAAGGTACTTTTTTGGCATGTTGTCGTGGTTGTATAGATTTGATCCATTTTAACAAGGCTAATGCCAAAAATAATAGATGTACCTAAAATAGCTGATATCAACATAACGAGGAGTTGTTTTGAAAGAGTCATGTAGATCCTTTACTGAAGTTTTTAACTCATAAAGGGAGTATCCCATGGGATACTCCCTTTTTTCTACCTTCAAAGAGACATGAGTTTTAGACTATAGAGAACACATTAAAATTTATAATTCGCTTTAAATCTAAGTTCATCCAAATCTGCTGTAAATTTGGTACTGTTTGAATAACGTGTTGTTTCAATTTCTTGTTTTTCATACTGAAGCTCTAAGCTCAACCCTTTTACAGCGGGAACAGCATAGGTTACACCCGCAGCATAAGAGGTATAATCTGCACTTGTTTGAGCATTTCCAACTCTGTCTTGATTGGCTAAGCCATATTGTAAAATGGTTGCAAGTCCTGTAACACCCACTTTAGAGAAATCATACGTAAAATCAACACGGTAAGAATCGGTATTTGCGCGTAATGATGGACTACTCGCTTTTACCAAAGTTGCGGTGTAACTTGATGTTCCATTACCGATACCTGAGATAACAGCGTCATTTTTACTTGTTGTTGCTGCAGTAAAGGCTAAACCAAAGCCTGCTAATTCGCTAATCGAAATACGTCCAGCAGTTTGTGTACCATCAAAATAGATAGCATTGACACCCGTTCCAGAGACTAAATCTGTTTTTGAACCACGGTAATTAAGATCAAATTTAAGTTTAAATCCATTCATAGGAAGCACATAATTTGCCTCTGTGTAGTACATATTGACATCTTGTGTGTTTGTTACAACAACGTCACCCGCCCACGCATATTGTGCTGTTAAGGTGAGGTTTGGGATCGATTTATTGATGATTGCAAGCGTATAAGCATCATCAAAGAGATAGGTTGTATTGGCATTAATACCTAAGAAAATAGCACGTTTTTCAAAATTTGGCGCATCACCAGCAGTTGAACCCATGCCATAGCTTGTTCTTCCTTGAAACTTGTCAATAAAACCTGCCATGACTGTTGTTGCAGGAATGTCCGTATTAACAATCGTTGCACCCTCAAATGACTCTTTTACGATACGTGAACCACTACCGTTAACAACTGGTGTTGAAATGTACTGGCGACCAATTTTAGCATTGGTTTTACCAATGGTGTAGCCTAAATAGGCTTCAGAAAGAACCGCTCCTGAACCCCACATATCATCTTGATATGCTGTTTTACCCTCAGCATCAACAAATGGTGCAGCACTCGCTACCATTGTTGTACCAAGATTGAAGCCATAAAATGTATCGGTTACATAATTTAAAATAGCTACGGTATTGAGAATATCTCCCGTTTTTGCAGTATCTTTTACAACACTTGTTGGAGCTGTTGAAGAGTTGAGCTTTTCTGTATCTTTATCAAAATACCATGCCCTAAGCTCACCACTCACTTTACCATTTTTAAATGCGTCAGCCAGATTGTCTGCTGCGAAAGAGCTCGATGCAAGACCTGCAACGACCATAGCCACCAAGCTAAATTTCACCAATTTCATATTCATCTCCTTAAAATTTTAAAAACCATTTTTCCACTCTATAAAAAAACAAAACGTTCTACAGTACTTGCTGCAGAACGTTTCAAAAAGCATTATCCTAGTTTACTCGCATCAATGACGTTATAATCAAGACCGAGTTTTTTAGCAGGTATACCTAACGCTAAACCTACAATTTGCGCTAAGTGAAGAACAGGGACACGCGCCTTTGATTTTGTCGTAGCTTGGGCATCATCTTGATAGATGTCTATTTGCATTTGACACAACGGGCATGGGGTGACAAGACAGTCTGCTTTTGATTCAGCTGCACTGTTGACAATGCCACTGGTCATTTTCATAACTGATTTTTCAGCTGGATAAACCGCATGGAAACCGCAACAATCCAGACGTTTTGTAAATGGCACAACCTGCGCACCTAAGGCTGCTATAACCGTTTCAAAGCTGGTTGGATTGACGGAGCTTTCAAAGCCAAGATCTTTCCCCGGTCTCACACTATGGCAACCGTAAAAAACAGCCACTTTAAGATTTGAAAGTGGTTTTTGCACTTTTGACTTGATAAGTTCTGCATTTTGAGCCAATACCCAAAGAAGGCTTGTCACTTCGCTGGTACCTTTATAGCTCATATTACCTTTTGCAAGAAACGTATTGATACGCTCTTTTTCGCCACTATCTAATTGCGCTTTGGCACGGCGCAACATCAGTAGACAGGTACTGCACGTTGTAAGCATTGGTAAATTCATTTTCTCTGCCAAAGCAAGATTTCTAGCATTGGCAACCAATGTGGCTAGCGGGTCAACATCTTGTGCTTGAGAAGCACCACAACAACTCCATCCATTGATCTCTTTAAGTTTAATGCCAAGGACTGGCGCAATCGCTTCAAGAGACATTTTAGCTTCAATAGCGGCTTGAGTAAGCACGCATCCAGGGAAAAAAGCAAATTCGTTTTGCATACGTTACTCCTTGTGTGCAGCGTGAGCCGCTTCAATCATTTTTACTAAATCTTTATGACCTTCAATTTCATGTCCGCCAAAAATCTCTAACGGATTCATTTTCCCAGCACTCATCAGCGTCACAGCTGTTCCAGCGCGAAGAACTGTGCTAACTCCTTCTGTTCTAAGCGCAAGGCGAATTTCATTGAGACGACCTGAATCTTCAACCAAGTCAGTGTAGAAAGATTTTGCATGTGCAGGACCAACACCTGAGTTCAAGCCTTTTTTCATAGCCAACGCACGTAAGCCTGCAATGTCATCGGCTGCACTAATATGTTTTGGACAGCGATTGGTACACTCATGGCAGTGGACACAGTTCCAAAGACCATTTGCAACGGAAGGTTTAACGTGAATCATTGGGTCTTTCGTACGCGAATCATTCGCTACTTTCCATGCGTGAGTATAAACAAACGGCTCCATATAATCACTGCGATCTGCTGAGAGTTTATTACACTCAGATGCACACACACCACATAAGATACAATCCCATTGCCCTACAATACGATCGTACTCTTCTTGATTTTGAACACAACCCTCTTTTTCTGAGAATTTATCCTTTGCAACCAAGCCTGGTTTTACTTTACGAAGATTTTCAATTGCAGGCTCCCAATCTACGGCAAGATCAGAGATAACAGTGTAATTTGAAAGCGGAGAGATACGAAACGTATCGGCATCTTTGTACTCTTCAAACAATTCAGTCATTTTGGTATCACATGCAAGATACGAGTGACCATTGACACGTACACCACAGGCACCACAAATCGCCATACGGCATGAAGCTGTAAAGTTGAGTGTAAGATCAAGATGTTGTTTAATAAAAAGCAAAGTCCCCAATAAGGTCAACGCTTCTATATCCTTTTTCTCTACCGTATAGGTTTGTTGATAATTTTTTTTGCCATCAAAGCGATCAATGATAAATTTCATTAGTATTTCCTCTCTTCAATTTTAAACTGACCGACAACAACATCTTTCCAGTCTAAATGCATTTTACCGCTCTCATCCATTGTGACCATGGAGTGTTTTAAGAAGTTCTCATCATCACGTTTTAAGTAATCTTCACGGAAATGAGAGCCACGAGATTCTTTACGTGCTGTAGCACCCATAAGCGCCGCACGTGATGCAAGGAGTAAGTTACCAAGTTCCACATACTCTGTATAAGCTGTGTTAAACACAGGGTTTGTATTGGGGATACGAATTGCATCGTAGCGTGCTTGAAATTCTGCATGTTTATCCGCAAGTGCGAGTAATTTGGACTCTGTTCTAAAAATACCCATGTTATACCAGTTAGCAGCACCAAGCTCTTCACGAAGAGCGTACATATCATTCACATTGCCTTTGCCTGAACCTGTAATTTCTTTAAAATGACTTGTCCATTTAAGGGTTAAATCATTCAGGCGTTTACCGGCACCAAAGTCCGCTTTTGCTGCATACTCTGCCGCATTAATACCTGCAATTTTTCCGGTAACCGTTGCATCACACAATGAATTACCACCAAGGCGGTTTGCACCGTGAATGGATACACAAGATGCTTCACCGGCTGCAAAAAGTCCAGGAGCAGGCGTTGCCATCGTATCAATACTTGTTACGTGAATACCCCCCATAGAGTAGTGAGCTGTTGGGCGAATCGCAATTGGTTTTTCAACCAAGTCCATATTTTCAAATAAAAGACCAATGTGGCGAATTTGAGGTAAATTTCTCATAATTTTTTCTTTACCCAAATGCGTTACATCAAGAAGAACATAGGCCTCCATATCATGACCAAAAGCACGACCTTCACGAATTTCGGTTTCAATCGAACGTGCAACAATATCACGAGGTGCCAGTTCCATTTTATTGGGGACGTAGCGTTTCATAAAACGTTCACCCAGGTTGTTGAGCAAAATACCACCCTCTCCACGCGCTGCTTCTGTAATAAGCGTACCACCATGGCAAACACCGGTTGGGTGAAACTGAAGCATCTCTGGGTCTTTGAAGATCAGACCTGCACGAAGGGCTGCTGCTGCACCATCACCTGTTGCAATATAAGGCGTTGATGTTCTGTTCCAAAATACGCGCGTGTAACCACCCGTTGCTAAAACGACGGATTTTGCACGAACAGGCGCAATGTCACCGGTACGAATGTTTCTAAGCACTACACCCTCACAATGACCATTTTCAATGCTAAGGTCGAGCATATGATGATCCATCAAAAACTTAACACCGTGTTTTAGGGCATCATCTAAACAGGTATGGGTGAGAATATGTCCAGTTTTATCCGAAGCAAAATTACAACGGATTTTTGATGCACCTCCCGCATAACGTTTATCAACATTACCTTTACTATCGCGCGAAAACGGCATACCAATGTAATCAAGCTCATGAATTGCCGCACCTGCGTAGTTAGCAAATTTAAGTGCTGTATCTTGATCTACTAAGAAGTCGCCACCTTTAACAGTATCTTTAGCATGGAGTTCAAAAGAGTCTCCTTCACTAAAATCAATGACACCATTAATGCCGCCTTCAGCCATCGTTGTCGCACTTCTTGTTGGCATCACTTTACTGACAACGACAACGCTTAGATTTGGGTTCTTTTTACGTGCAGCAACAGCAGCTCTAAGACCTGCGGCACCTGAACCAATAATCAAAACATCGCAACTTGGCATTCCTGAAGTATTAGGTGTTGAAGTAGAAGTTGCAGCAAAAGCTTTTTCAACACCCGTTGTACTCACTGCCAATGCACCCATCGTAATACAGGCTGATTGCAGAAATTCTCTGCGGGTAAACTGTTCAGTCATAAAATTTCCTCTCAATAGTTTTATAAATTTAAAATTATATTTTCTAAATACATTTTAAATTTAATGACAGCAAAATATTAATACACTTTCATCCATAAGTCAAAGTACATTTTATGTATATTCTCATAGGTTTTTTGTTATGACTAGAAATGTTATTAAACAACTTAATTTTAGGAGTGTTAGATGAGTTTTAAACAAATAGAATGTGTTGTCATGGTTGCCAAATTAAAAAGCTTTACAAAGGCTGCACAAAAGCTTAAAATTGCACAACCATCCTTAAGTCAAAGCATTAATATTTTAGAAAAGCAGATTGGTGTACCTCTTTTTGATCGAAGTACAACACCTATTAGTCTGACGCATGCAGGAGAGATTTATCTCTCAAAAGCCAATGCTATCATCGAGCTGTACAATGACCTCAATGTGCAAATGCGTGATGTTACAGGATTTGAAAATGGAAAACTACGACTTGGTTTTTCGCAAACGGGATACCACTTTATTCCTGATGCATTGTCAATGTTTTACAAAAAATTTCCTAATGCTGACATCAAAGTATCGCAAGTGTTTTCAACATTAAAATTAGAGAAGATGCTTTTAGATGGAGATGTCGATATCGCAACACTGATATTACCTCTTCACTCAGAGGGACTAAGTTATAAAGTCATTAAAGAGGAGCAAGCCTTGCTTGCTTTGCCAATAACTCATCCTCTTGCTCAAAAAGTAAAAAAGAGAACAAAAGGATACCCTTTTGTCTCTTTGCGAGATCTCCAAAATGAAAAATTCATCTTGCCAAAGGACAGTCAAAGAAGTAGACCGATATACGACCAAATTTTTAAAAAAGCAGGTTTTGAGCCTAATATTTTTTGCGAAACAGAAACTTTTGATATAGCTAATGCTATTGTGGCATCGGGTATCGGTGCTTGTTTTACTGTCCCACAATTCATAAAAGAAGATAAGCAAGATAAAATCATGCTCTTTAGCATTGATGAACCACTCTTAACACGTACCGTTGTTCTTGCCTATCGAAAAGATAAACGTTTATCAAGAATTGCGGATGAGTTTTTATCTATAGCAAAAAGTTTATAAATCTTTTTGCTAAGAGTTTGTGATTTTAAAATCAATAAATATACACTGCTGTATAAAAGCAATTTGATACTTCTTCCATATTTGATTATCAAGACTTTTGGCTTAATTAATACAGAGCATGGTAAAATACAAGCATTATAAGAGTTCTACATCAAAAAGGTTTTAAGAAAATGAGTGAGAGTAAAGATTTTTTACGCTTAAAAGTTGAAGAGGATTTAAAGTCTGGAAAGTATAAAGAAGTCATTACCAGATTTCCTCCTGAGCCTAATGGTTTTCCACACATTGGACACGCTAAGTCTATCTGTATCAATTTTGGCATTGCCCGTGATTATAAGGGGCATTGTAACCTCAGAATGGATGATACTAACCCTACAACAGAAGACATGCGCTATGTTGAAGCTCTGAAAGATGCCGTAACATGGCTTGGATTTGAATGGGCTGATAAAGTGTACTTTGCCTCTGATTATTTTCCAAAAATCTACGATTATGCCGTACAACTTATCAAAATGGGTAAAGCTTATGTTGATAGCCTGAACGAAGAAGAGATACGCGAATACCGTGGAACCGTTACAGAACCAGGACGAAGAAGCAAATTTGCAGAACGCAGCATTGAAGAGAACCTAGACCTTTTAGAGCGAATGAAAAAGGGCGAATTTAAAGATGGCGAACACGTTTTAAGAGCGAAAATTGATATGAGTGCGGCGAATATGAAAATGCGCGATCCGCTTTTATACCGAATCCGTCACGCGCATCACTTTAGAACAAAAGATGAGTGGTGTATTTACCCAATGTACGACTTTGCTCACTGCTTGTCTGATTATATCGAAGGCGTTACACATTCTATCTGCACTCTGGAATTTGAAAACAACCGTGATATTTATGACTGGGTGCTTGATGAACTTGAACTTAAACTCCCTCGCCCGTACCAACATGAATTTGCGCGTTTAGGTATGAACTATACCGTCATGAGCAAACGAAAACTGCTAGAACTTGTCAATGGCAACTATGTGAGTGGCTGGGATGACCCTCGCCTTCCGACGATTGCTGGCTATAAACGAAGAGGTTATACGCCTGAGTCTATTATCAACTTTTGCGACCAAATCGGCATAGCTAAGGCCAATTCTATGGTCGATGTGGCACAGCTTGAATTTTGCATACGAGATGACTTAAACCCAAAAGTACCACGCGTCATGTGCGTGTTGGAGCCTCTTAAAGTAACCATTGAAAATTACGAGGGCGAAGAGGAGATTGACGCGTCATACTATCCGCACGATGTCCCAAAAGAGGGTTCACGAAAACTGCCTTTCTCTCGTGAGATTTATATTGAGCGTGATGATTTTATGGAAAATCCTCCAGCAGATTACTATCGCCTCACGCCAAGTCAATCGGTACGACTTAAACATGCGTATATTCTTACATGTAAAGAGGTTGTGAAGGATGCCAATGGCACTATTATCGAAATTAAAGCTGAGTATCACCCTGATTCTAAAAGTGGCTCAGACACCAGTGGCATCAAGACCAAAAGTGCGATTCACTGGGTAAGCGCCAAACACGCCAAACAAGCTGAAGTCAGACTTTATGAGCGTCTTTATAAAATCGATGCACCAGAGGGATTGGAAGATCTTAACCCTGACTCTTTACATGTCATCAAAAATGCGTTTGTCGAGCCTGCCGTCATTAGCGAAAAACCTGACGTTCGGTTCCAGTTTGAAAGACAAGGCTATTTTTATGCTGATCCCATTGATTATACCGATGAAAAACCTGTTTTTAATAAAATTGTAGGACTCAAAGAATCGTGGAGTAAAAAAGCAGAAGCAACTGAGAATGCGCCTAAATCTGTGGCTCATAAAGTAGCGCACGTTGAAGGTGAAGTCGTCCCTATGAGCGAAGCTGAAAAAGCACTGTTTGAGAAATACACAAAGGTGCTTGGGCTTAACAGTGAAATTGCCAACACCTTAGCGCGCGATGAACAATTAGCCCATTTTTACGAAGAAACACTCTTACATGTCAATAGCCCTGTAAGTGTTGCAAATATCGTTGCAAATGAAGTTGCAAGAGAATTCAAACAAGAAATGGAATTGAAATTTAGCGCCAAAGAGATCGCTGAACTTGTTGCTATGATGGATGAAGGAACGATTTCCAATAAAATCGCAAAACAAGTTTTTGAAGAGATGGCAAAAACGGGTGAAAATCCAAAAACAATCGTTGAAGCCAAAGGTCTGACACAGATCAGTGATCCTGAAAAACTGAAACCTCTCATTGATGAAGTGATTGCAAAAAATCCTGAGAATGTGGCTAAGTTTAAAGCAGGCAATACCAATCTTTTTAGCTTCTTTGTGGGACAAGTTCTCAAAAACAGCGGTGGCAAAGCCAACCCAAGCGTGGTCAATGCCCTCGTAGCGGAGAAGTTGAAGTAATGTACCGATTTGCCCTTGCACCCATAAATGATATGCGTATAAGCGACCTTAGAATCGCGCTTTTAAATTATATCTGCGCCAAACAAGCGGGCGAACCGTTTATCGTGCGGATTGAAGATGGTGATAAAAAGCGCAACATTGAGGGTAAAGACCAAGAGATTTTAGAGATGTTGGAGCTTTTTGGCATAACGTATTCTCATCTTTATTATCAAAGTGACAATTTTAAGTACCATCTCCAATTTGCCTCCACACTGTTGGATAGAAAAAAAGCCTTTATCTGTTTTTGCCCTAAAGATACAGTCCCTTATGAGGGAAAATGTGAGCATCTAAGCTCTGAAGAGGTGTTAAACAACCCAAATCCTTTTGTCATTCGTATGAAAAAAGAAAATAACGACTCTGATAGCTTTGTCATCATGCGCACAGACAAATATCCTACCCCTATTTTCGCCTCAGCGTGCGATGATATGCTTCAAGGTGTAAGTACCATTATTTGCGAAGAGTCGCACCTAAATGACGCGCCTAAAGAGGAGTGGATTCGCAAAAGTATCGGCTATGAGCAACCCATCCACTATGTGTATGTTCCAACCTTTCAATGCCAAAAGAACGAGCGCAGTGTTCAAACACTTTTAGATGAGGGGTTTATGCCTGAAGCGATTATAAATTACCTTCTTGTGCCAAGCCAAATTCTCACATTTGAAGAGATCATGTCAACCTTTGATCTTCAAACGCTGAACACATCTGCTTCTTTTGAGATAGAAAAACTGCGTTTGATTAACCGTGAGCATATTCAAAAACTAGGCGACATGGAACTTTCCAAACGTTTAGGCTATGCCTGTGAAAACATCGGAAAATTGGCAAAAATCTATACCGAAGAAGCCCATACAACATACGAAATCAAACAAAAAATTGATGCTTTATTTGCAAAAAAAGAACCATTTTCAGAATTTGAAGCTGAGAGTAAAATACTTCAAGGGCTCATTTTAAAGGCACCTTACTTTGAAGCATTTGATGACTTTAAAGCCTATCTTTCTGAAAAAAGCCGTTTAGAAGGAGACCCCTTCTTCAAACCTCTTCGTTTCTGGCTCAGTGGCGCTGATCACGGACCAGAACTTGACCTCGTGTATCCTCTTATCAAAAACTATCTAAAGGAGATTGTTAGATGATCGTTTTAGCGACACTTATTGAAGCTTTTGCCACTATTTTACATACATTGATCAACATCTATATTTGGGTTGTCATTATTGCTGCACTTATTACGTTTGTGCGCCCTGATCCGTACAATCCTATTGTTCAAATCTTGTTTCGTCTGACCAACCCGGTATACGCATTTATTCGTAAACTTGTTCCAACCTTAATTGGTGGTATTGATCTTGCTCCGCTGATTGTGATTTTGACACTTCAATTTATAGACCTTTTTGCCGTTAAACTCTTGTTTGCACTCGCCAATGTTTTATAAATTGTTAATTGGACTTTTCCTCTGCCTTTGCGTCTGTGTTGATCTTTTTGCCGATGAACCCGTGAACTTCGATTTTTTCGGAGACAAACCACGAAGCCTTGCTAAAGATTTTTATATCTATGAGTACCTTCAAAGCGATGCCGTAACACCCAAAGAAGCCAAAGCGCTCTTTGGGATGGTGCATACGATGAATATCCGTTTTTTCCATCTTTTTGCCAAAAAAATGGACAACCTCGAATATAAAAAAATCTCCAAATGTGTTGATCTTGATGTGAGTTCTTTGATGAAAGAAGATGATGAGTGCTTTAACATTGGCATAAACATCTCAAAAGTCACTTCGCTCTCAAAAAGCCAACTCAAACTTATCAAACCTCGCTTGAAACACAATAAAGAGCTCGTTAACCTCATCACCATTATGGAGAGCGAGAACGTTTATGAAGCCGCACTTAACAGCGATGGCAATACGTTTTTGAGCCTCTACAATGGCAGTATAACATCGTACAAAGCGGCTATTTTCAATCAGCAACTTATTCCTCAAGCGCAGATTGATATGCTTTCTAATTACCCTAAATTTAACTCATTGATCTACAGTACTGTACTGAATGATAAACTCGATAATGTCCAAAAGTCGCTTTTACATGTAACGCCCTCTGTACATGTAAGCGCCAAGTCACTTTTTTACCTTGGACTTAATGCGCTCAAATATAAAGAAAAAGCACAAGCCATTCACTTTTTTGAGCTATCAAATGAACGTGCCAGCAAGCGTGAAGAGAAAGACCGTGCTCTTTTTTGGCAATACTTGATCACTCAAGATACGCACTATTTAGAGCGTATGATGGAAAGCAGTGACATCAATATGTACTCGCTTTATGCTTATGAAAAATTGAATTTGCCTTACAAAAATATCGTCTCTCCTGTTTTAGAGGGAACGCATCCAAGCTTTAATATCAGCGACCCTTTTGCATGGCCACGCATTATGAATAAAGTCTATAAAATGAGCGCTGAAGAGGTTGAGTCACTGGCACAAAGCTTCAAATACGCCAATACCTTGCCACATTACAGTTATTTGATGGAGCGTGTGACGCACTACGCCAAAAACTACTACCCTATTCCTTACCCTGAAGAGATCTCTAGTTATTCGGTGCATCGCCAAGCGTTAATGCTCTCCATTGCGCGCCAAGAGAGTCGTTTTATTCCTTCCGTTGTCTCCACTTCGTACGCTCTTGGAATGATGCAATTTATGCCTTTTGTGGCACGCGATATTGCTAAAAAAGAGAAATTGGAAGATTTTTCGATCTCAGCCATGTTTGATCCTCGCATAGCCTATCTTTTTGGCAATATTCATCTCAACTTTTTAGAAAAAAGCTTATACCATCCCCTTTTTGTAGCGTATGCTTACAATGGAGGAATGGGTTTTACAAAAAGACATTTACAAGGCGGAGCATTTTCACAAGGTGCTTATGAGCCTTTTTGGAGTATGGAAACGATGATCAATGAAGAGAGTCGCGAATACGGTAAAAAAGTACTCGCGAACTATGTTGTCTATCGCCACTTATTGGGTGATGATGTCTTAATTAGTAATCTTTTCGAAATTTTACTGCAACCCGCTCTGAGCGATCGTTTTCGAAACTAATCTCCATTTTAATCTCTTCAGTTTTGGGCGCTTGTACTAACACATAGTGGGTCCAAGCGTTCGCAGAAGAGACGAGTTTAAGAAGTGGAGCATCTTGATTGAGGGGTGTAACACTTACATTTTCATCCGTTCCATTGACTTGAAAGTTCGATAGTGTTACTTTATCAAAAGTACTATCGCCTGTTGCAGTGTACGTTCCAACAATAAATTTTTCACTCTCTTGTGTCACCAATTCATGATTGATCGGGTTTAGATAGGTCACAGTCACAAATGTTTTAGAAGTTTCCGAGTTTTTTATCTCTATCTTTTTAGAGTTTGCCATGCCATAATCCATCAACTTTTCATGTTGATCCTCGGTTAATTTTGAGGCACATCCATTCATCATCAAGACGACTAAAACCATCAAAGCATATCGCATCATTGCTCCCGTTATTCAGCTCTTATTCTTGTTATCTCATCAAAAGCTAAATCTTTTTTTGCTATAATTTTTTGTATTACTATGATAATAACATAAAAAGCAGGAAAAAATGAAATCCTTAGCTGTTGCATTTACAGGACCATCCGATAGCGGAAAAACAACGCTTATCCTTAAAGTAGCGACTTTACTCAAAAAAGAGTATGCGCTTGCCATCATCAAAAACGATCCAAGCGATAAAGCAGTATTTGATGTTGAAGGTAAAGATAGCTGGAAGTTTGCACAAACCGGTGCTGAAGTAGTTGTTACTTCGCCTACGCGTACAACGCTCTTTTCCAAACAGCACAAAAGCTTAGATGAGATCATCGCGATGCTAGGTGAGTTTGACTTTTTACTGGTTGAAGGGCTTAAAACGCTACCGCTCCCTCGTATAGCCATATTTCGCAACAAGCTTAATGTTGACTATTTTGACTGTTCTGATGCCATTGCCATCGATGAGAGCATCAATCTTTCAGAGTACACCATTCCATCGCATATTGCGATTTTAGATTTAAATAATCCCGAGCAAATCGTTGCTTGGATAGAAAAAAATGCCAAGAAAGTGAAATAACATGCACGAAATTTACGAAGCTATTAAGCGTTCTGCCATCCGCATTAAAGAGGCAATCGAATTTGATGACACAGGATACTCCGAAAACATCAACTCCACTGGCGATACACAGCTCAAGCTCGACATCAAAAGTGACCTTATCATTGAAGAGGAGTTTACCAAAGTAGCCTCTATCAAAGAGATCGTCAGCGAAGAGAAAGAAGATAAAACACCTTTACATGTAAACGGAATTTACGGCATTGGGTACGACCCACTGGATGGTTCAAGCTTGATTGATGTTAACCTAAGCGTTGGCTCCATATTTGGGATCTACGAAGGTGGATACGATGGTAAACATCTTAAAGCTGCTGTGTATGTTGTCTATGGACCACGTGTTGAACTCGTCATCGCAGAAGATGATGTCAAGATGTATCGCTTAAACAAAAGTGGTGAATTTGTCTTTATCAAAGAGATTAAGCTCAAAGAAAAAGGTAAACTCAACGCCCCTGGTTCAACCCAAATGTGCTGGGAGCCTAAGCATAAAGCGTTAATCGATGCTATTTTTGCCGATGGGTATCGCTTGCGTTACTCAGGTGGCATGGTACCAGACTTGCACCAAATCCTACTCAAAGGTGGTGGACTTTTCTCCTACCCAGCAACAAGTGATGTACCTAAAGGCAAGCTTCGCATGATTTTTGAGGTCTTCCCTTTTGCGTATGTGTATGAAAAAGCAGGTGGCGAAGCTATTGATGGAAAACGAAGAGTGCTCGATCTCGCTCCATCTCATCCACACGACACCACGCCATGTTTCTTTGGCTCGCATGCAGAGATAGAACGTGTTCGGAAGTGTTATGAGTAGTGAAGTAACTGATATTTACGAACAAGAGTTGCAAGAGAAAAAAGCAGTCTTGCAAGCATGTCAACAAAGTAAAAACGTTCTGACATGCAGTGACTGTGAAAAGATATTTGAGTGTGATACCCGCAAAACCTATGTCAAGGCCGTTTACGAAAGTATGGCAAAAGGACAAGGTGGCGGATTTGAGTTTTAACAATATACAATTAGGAAAAACGATGTCCCAAAAAGCCTACATTACCACCCCAATTTACTATGTTAACGATGTTCCACATATTGGGCATGCGTACACGACCATCATTGCTGACACCATGGCACGCTACTACCGCTTGAAAGGCTATGAGACTTTTTTCCTAACAGGAACCGATGAACACGGTCAAAAGATCGAAGAAGCTGCCAAAGCACGCAATAAAACACCTCAAGCATACGCCGATGAGATTAGTGGAAAATTCCGCGCTCTTTGGGACGAGTTTGAAATCAGCTACGATAAATTTATTCGAACCACCGATGCAGAGCATAAAACGGGTGTGCAAAAAGCGTTTCAAGTGATGTTTGACAAAGGTGACATTTATAAAGGTGAATACGAAGGTCATTACTGTGTGAGTTGTGAGACTTTCTTTACTGACACCCAACTGGTGGATGAAGACAAATGCCCAGATTGTGGCAAGCTTACACGCCTTGTTAAAGAAGAGAGTTACTTCTTCAAGCTCTCTAAGTACCAAGAAGACCTCATCAGATGGTACAACAACGATGAGAAATGTGTCCTTCCAAAAGGCAAAAAAAACGAAGTGATTAGCTTTGTAAAACAAGGCTTACGTGACCTTTCCATCACACGTACAAGTTTTGACTGGGGTGTTAAACTCCCCGCATCCATGAACGATGACAAGCACGTGATGTACGTATGGCTTGATGCGTTGTTAAACTACACCACCGCTCTTGGGTACGGCACTGATGAGAAAAATATGGACTTTTGGCCAGCAACCATTCACCTGGTAGGAAAAGACATTCTTCGCTTTCATGCCATCTACTGGCCAGCGTTTTTGATGAGTCTTGGATTAGCACTTCCAAAACACGTAGCCGCACACGGCTGGTGGACGAGAAATGGTGAGAAGATGAGTAAAAGTAAAGGCAATGTCGTCAACCCAAAAGAGGTTGCAGATGCTTATGGCTTAGAGAACTTTAGATACTTTATGCTTCGTGAAGTGCCATTTGGTCAAGACGGTGACTTTAGCCAAAAAGCGTTGATGGACCGCATCAACTCCGATCTTGGCAATGAACTGGGCAATCTTCTTAACCGCATCATCGGAATGAGCGGAAAATACAGCAATGGCGTTGTCAATTCCAAAGATGTAACGACATATCATGCAAGTGAGCTCACTGCAGTCGATGATATTTTGAAAAATGTTGAAAACAACCTTCTTGAACTTCAAACCAATCGCTACCTTGAAGAGCTTTGGAAAGCCCTAAGTATTGCCAATCAAGCGATTACCGTACATGAGCCATGGGTGAAAATCAAAGAAGGCAAAATAGAACAAGCTCTTGCACTTGTAGCACTTGTTTCAAATATTTTGGCACGCGTCAGTGTCCTTTTGCACCCTGTTATGCCAAAAACGACTACCATCATCGCAAAAGCAATGGGCTTTGAGATCAACACGGCCCATTACGATAAATTGATTGTTCGCAAAGATTTTTTAGATGAATTTACCATTGAAAAAGTTCCACCGCTTTTCCCACGTATTGAAGAAGAGTTGATGGCACAACCTGCACCTGTGGTTGTTGAACCAACACCTGCAAAAAAAGACAAAAAAGAGGCACATAAAGCAGAATCGATTATTACGATTGACCAATTTTTTGAAACCTCTTTAAAAGTGGGAACCATTTTGGAAGCTGGCATTTTAGAGGGAAGCGATAGACTTTTAAAACTCAAAGTCGATCTTGGAGAGAGTGAGCCTAGACAAATTGTTGCGGGTATTCGTGAGTATTACACACCTGAAGAGCTTATAAACACCCAAGTCTGCGTTGTGGCAAACCTCAAACCTGCAACGATCAAAGGGTTACTCAGTCAAGGAATGCTTTTAGCGGCGAAAGATAAAGAAGGTCTTTGCCTAGTTCGTCCTGAGAAACCACGCCAAATTGGCGCTTCTATTGGATGAAAATAGACAACTTTGTACGCATCATTGATGGGAAGCTCATCACAACGCCTCCCATTGATGCGTTTGCTTCGATTTGCCTTGATGCTTCTCGGATCTTGCATGGTGATCTTTTTATCGACACAACTGCATCACGCGAACTGATCCATCAAGCTCTTCTAAAAGGCGCTTACGCCATCGTTACAACTCTTTCTTTTGAAAATGAAGACGAAGAGTGTGCATGGATCGAGGTCTCTTCCATAGAGCAGACACTCATTAAACTCTTACGCTATACCATCACTCAAAAATCGCTCACTATTGTGCTGCTTTCCCCTGTGCAAGAAGCGCTTTTGGAGATGATTCAAACACCTCGTACCATTAAGCGACTGCGCGGTGATCTTCTGTTGATGACAAAAACGTTACTTAACGCAAAGGAAGAAGAGCATTTTAGTCTCAGCGATAGCATTCTTGGAAAGAAAATTGCACCTGCATCCAATCCTATTGACAACGCTTTACATGTAAAGCCTGCAATTGTGTCCAAAGGACTTTTCCTCTCCTCTTTTTGGTATCAAGAACGCTACTTTTTTGATCAAAAAATTCCTTCGATTTTTGTGGAAGAACTGCTCTGTTTACTCCAGTTTTGCGATACTCATGCCATTGCTTATGCTTTAGAGTCTTTAAGTTTTTGTGAACATTTTTACCCGCAATTCATCACGCAAGCTCTGTGTAAAAAAGAGTTTGGAAACAGTTCTAAAGCGCTTATTTTTGAACCGCTTCCCTCGTTACTTCCTTCACTTCTGAGCTATATGCAAACACAGGTTGAAAGCTCCTATATCATTCTTGCCCTTCCCAAAGGTTTTCACAAAAGCTTCTCTTTTGAAGGGGAAACACTCTTTTTTGAAACGGTGGAAGAACTCGCTATCTTAGCGCATAAATCGTTTGCTTATACCCTTATTTTAGGTGATAAAGAAGCTTATGAGCCACTGTTTATCAAAACATTTACCACGCAACCAAGCTTATTTTAAAAGGAGCTTCTCATGCTACTCATCGAAAATGAATTGAATGTCGCTTTACATGTAAAGATTTTAGAGCAAATTTGCGCGGAGCATACGCCCAAAGAAGTAGAACTTGTCATCGTTGATAGTCAAAGCATGCACGAACTCAATCTGGAGCACCGAGGTATGGATAAAACCACCGATGTCCTAAGCTTCCCCATCGATGATTTTCCTCACGCTCCTCTGGGTGCTATCGTTATCAACCACGAATTAGCAGAGCAAAAAGCCAAAGAACTTGGGCATAGTGTTGAAGAAGAGATAACGCTTTTGTTTATTCACGGTATGCTGCATCTCTTAGGATTTGACCACGAAGTCGATAATGGCGAAATGCGCGCTCAAGAAGAGGCATGGATCAAGCAGTACAATCTACCTGCAAGCTTGATCGTAAGAACAGAGGAGTAACCTATGGTGACCATCGGCATTGTCATCTTTCCTGATGTTGAAGAACTTGATTTTGTCGCACCCTTTGAAGTACTAAGCTACATAAACAAAGTGCAAGCCAATAGCACCAAAGTGCTTTTAATTGCTCCCAGTTTAGAGCCTGTACACGCTTTTAATGGCTTGCGAATTTTGCCTGATGTCACGCTTGAGAGTTGCCCTACTTTAGATATTTTACTTTTTCCAGGGGGCAAAGGTCGAATGACATGGATGAAAGAAGCTTCCATGCAAAACTTTATCCAAAAACACTCCAAAGAAGTGACTTACCTAACCTCTGTCTGCACAGGTGCATTTTTTCTTGCAGAAGCAGGAGTGCTCAAAGGAAAAGAAGCTACCACCTATCACACCGCTTTTGATGAGCTCGCCGCGTATGGCATCAATGTCGTCTCTTCTAAAGTCGTTCAAGGCGGAAAGATTATTACCGCAGGAGGCGTGAGTTCGGGGTTGGAGCTTGGTTTTTACCTTTTACGTGAGCTTTTTGGGCTCAAATGTGCGCAAGAAGTCGCAGAAAAAATCGAATATAAAATCGATGTGAGCACACTTTAGTCTTTACATGTAAAGGCTATTTGATGTATCCCATCTGATACAGTTTGTCATAAATTTTAGAGGCAATTGGACCACCTTCTGATCCACCGTGTCCACCGTGTTCAACAAGGACAGTGACAACATACTGCGGATTTTCATAAGGTCCATAAGTCGTAAGCCATGCGTGAGAGCGTTGATAGTAGTCCATATCTTCTTCGCGCATACGTTTTTTATCGGTTTGCGAAAGCCCAACGACTTGAGCCGTTCCCGTTTTTGCGGCAACTTTAAAAGGTGCGGTGACTTTAAGGTGGTTTACAGCGGTACCACCTGGTACATTTGCCACTTCATACATTCCTTCTCTTGTCACTTTTAAAAAGCGTTTCTCACTCTCACTGACGATATTAGGATCAACAGGAAAATCAAGCGCAACATTATTGATTTTACTAACAAAATGCGGTGTTACACCATTGCCTGTCGCTAAAAATGCCGTGTATTTTGCAATTTGCACCGGTGTTACAAGAAAATACCCTTGACCAATGGAGGTAATGAGCGTTTCACCCTGTGACCAGCCTTTACCAAAGCGTGCTTTTTTCCACTCACGACTTGGAACCGTTCCCGTAAATTCGCGAGGTAAGTCAATGCCTGTTTTAGCTGCAAAGCCAATTTTGGAAAGAAAAGGTGCGATAAGATCAATACCTGTTTTTAGGCTTGCTTTATAAAAATAGTCATCACAGCTCTCTTTAATAGCACGAACATAGGAGATCATGCCATGTCCCTCTTTTTTCCAGTCACGAAAGACCCTACCACCAAGCTCCATCGTGCCAGTGGATTCAAAAGACATTGAAGGGGTGATAATGCCTGAGTTCATCATCGCCATGCCCACGCCCATCTTTACGATTGAACCTGGGGGATAAAGACCGTTTACAAGTTTGTTGGTAAACGGGTGATTAAGATCATTGGCTAAGACAACCCATTCATCTTGAGTAATGCCACTGACAAATTTATTAAGATCGTATTCGGGAAAGCTCGCTGATGCTAAGATTTCACCCGTTTTAGCATTCATAACCACGACAGCACCGCTATCGTTGCCAAAAAGTTCGGCAATGTAACGCTGCAATTCAAGATCAAGGCTTAAAATCAAATCATTACTTTTTGGAAGTGTTTTACTGACCTGCTCTATCTCTTGATTAAAAGCTGTTACTTTGGTTTTTTTTTCACCCTTAATCCCACGCAACACACCATCGTAATATTTCTCTATACCTGTTTTACCTGAGAAACCAACCAACTTTGCTGTGCCCGTATCATCTTCGGCAATATCTTGGGTATTGGACTTACCAACATAGCCAATCACATGCGATCCTAGCGAGCCATAAGGATAATGACGTTTTGAAGTAATCTCAATTTTCAAATTTTCATGTTGTGAAATCATGGCAAAATGGGGAATGAGCTTATCATAAGGAATAAACGCAATAACATCAACATAATCATGGTTATAAGGAGAATCCGCTTTGAGATACTCTTTGGTCATCTCTTTGATACTAAAATCAGGTAGTTGTGAGGCTAAAAATGCGATTTCTTGATCTAAAATGGCGCGATTGGCTTTATAACTTAAACGCGGTTTGATCCTAATCGAAAAACCAAGTCGATTCACTGAGAGGGGATTGAGATTTCGGTCTAAAATAACACCACGAAGAGGTGCTAATTCATCCACTTTCACAGCATTTTGTTTGGCAATCTCTTCATAATAAGCATTGGATTTGATACTAATATAATACACTCTGACCAACAGAGCGATCCACACCGAAATGAAGATACCAAGGACGATCTTAATTCTCACCGCGAAATCCTAAAAAGCATAAACGAGAGAATTGAATCTATCGCAATATAATAAAAATAGTAGTTTGAAAAATAAGGAAAAGGCGCATTGTCCAAGTACGCAAAAAAAGCATTGAGCAAGAAATGCCCAAGATACGCAATGACTACATAAGCAGCTAAAATACAGTTATTACATGTAATAACGTTTTGAATCTTATAGATTGCGAATTTATAAACAAACGCAAATAAAATCACATACGAAAAAAGATAAAATCCCTTGGTTAGATCGTACAAGCATATATACAAAAAACTTAACAAAAGAGGTATGGAATTGTCTTCATGTTGATGAAAATTGATAATCAGATAGCAAAAAACAACCCCCACAAAAGAAGGTATAAGGGGATAAAGTGAAGACATTACTAGCCCCAAAAGGAGCAATCCACTCATCCAAAAAAATTTTAAATAGTTTTGATGAGCGCTATTTCGTCGCATATTGGAAAATGTTTGCATTTAATACAATCTGCCCATATTTTATGAGCAGGTAGTGCTTCTTTTGAGATTTCAGTAAAACCAACGGACTCGAAAAATGCTTTTTGATAGGTCAAAGTAAAGACTTTTTTGACACCTAAACTTTCCCCTTCAATGAGAAGGTTTTGAACAATTCCTTTACCAACACCCTTACCTCTAAAGCCTTCTTTAACCACAAGACTTCGTATCTCTGCCAAATCGTCAGCATGAAAATGAAGTGCCCCAAAGCCAATAATATGATCATTTTCTTTTGCTAAAATGTAAGAGCGAATATTCGTTGCCATTTCATCGGAGCTTCGAAAAAGAATAATACCTTTTTCGACTTCGGGCTTGACAACTTCTTGCATTTGAACAATATCACTCAGTTTTGCTTTGGTATAGTTAATCATGATTCTGCTCCAAAAAGTGTTGTAAAAATCGCATTCAGTGCTTTATCTACCCCTTTTTTACTACTGCTTGAAACTAGAATAGCATCAGGATAGTTTTTCTTAATGAGGCTAATATCGGCTTGTTTCAATTTATCGAGTTTTGTAAAAATACGCAAAATGGTCTGATCAGGTCTTACGATACTTTCCAAATAGGTATGTACCGCTTGATCAATTTCCAAAAAAGGGTGACGTGAATCGATAAGGTGTACAAAAACGCGAATGGAAACGCGTTTTTGAATATAGTTTGTAAGATTTTTTTGCCACTCATCTTTCAGGCTATGAGAGACTTTTGCATAGCCAAACCCCGGAAGATCGACCAGTTGTGCATGAAAAATTTTGTCATCTTTCTCTAAAATAATTTGAAAAAAGTTGATAAGGCGCGTTTTACCTGGTGTTGAAGAGCTTTTTGCAAGCCCTTTTTTATTGGTGAGTGCATTAATAATGGAGCTTTTGCCGACGTTACTACGACCAATAAAAGCAACTTCACTCATTCCCTCTGGTGTTGTCTCCTCCATTTTGGAAGCAGACTTCACAAAGAAGGCATTTTTTACTTTAATCACTGTTTTTTATCCTCAACTTTGAAGATAAATTTAACGGGTGTATTGCCTTTTCCATCGACGTTATAATGCCCGCTGACTTGATCGACACGGATAAAATCACCGTAAACTTTTTTATCTGTTTCAATCTCGTGTAAAAAGGCCTTTTTCTCTAACGTATAGAGACTTTTATTTGGCTCATACGTCATCTTCTCAGCTTCGCCATAATACTTTTTTTGATTCATCGTTAAATTGCCCTTGGCATCACCGGTTGCAATGTAACGAATGGGTTGTTTTTTATCGTCAAACTCGATAACGACTTTTTGCGCTGTAAGTTTATCGCCTTCTTTTATGACGACAACATGCCCTTCAAAGGTACTTACTTTCTTCTGTTCATCAGCAAAAAATTTATCCGCAGTGACTTCCACTTCTGCCGCTACAAGCATACTTGAAGCGCATAAACATAGTGCTATCCATTTTTTCATCTATTTTTTTCCTACTTGTTGTATAAACGAGTGTATATTAGTGGCGCTTATTGTGCCCTCTTTCATCTGATAAACAAATGAAAGCCCATGACTACGGCTCTGCTTCTGCGTAAAGATAAAAGGTTTTTCACTACTTAGTGTTTCAGTGATAGTGTTGTAAAAAATATCTTCACCATCGAGTGCTACACCATCATCTCTATAATAATGCGAGTTGGTTTGAAAATGCATCACTTTATCTTGAAGCGTTCCCTCATCCGATGTCAAAACGCCGCGCAATCCCTCTTTGGTTTTATGCCCTGCATTGATCACATAAAGCTTATCAAAGTCTTGATAGCGAGCCACTCGTTCTGAATGAACAATGCTCTCAATAATGCCCTCTTTGATCTGATAATTTTGAGCATTAAAAAGCTCAATTTCAGGGATCAAATTACCATTTTGATCGACAATATTAATGGTATAAGGCTCTTTGATAATTAAAAAAAGCATCATTCCAAAAAAAAGAAGTGTTGCGTATGAAAGTAATCTTACAGCCAAAGGTTTACAAATGCCTCACTCAAGTTTTCTTTTTCGATAACTATGTCGATCATCTCTCTAACGGCTGCTTTGCCACCCTCTTTTTGTAAGACCACATCTACTGATTGTCTCACCAAAGGCAATGCGTCTGCTGGAGCAAAGGAGAGTCCAACTGCCTTTAACAAAGAGAGATCATTAAGATCATCTCCAATGGCAGCAACTTGCTCAAAAGAGAGCCCTTCTTTCGCTAATATTTCTTCCAAAACAGCTTTTTTATTTTTAACGTCTTGATACAAATAAGTAATACCAAGCTCTTTAGCACGTTTATCCACCACGCGAGAACTTCGTCCTGTGATAATTGCTGTTTTACGACCTAATTTCATCCATGAAACAATGCCAAAACCATCTTTGACATGAAATGTTTTAAACTCTTCCGCATCGCCATTGCCATACATAATGCCACCGTCTGTTAGGCAACCATCGACATCAAAAACCAATAATTCAATCATTACAACACGCCCTTTGTACTGGGAATTCCAACACGCTCATTCTTTACTAAACTTCGGCGAAGGGCTACGGCAAACGCTTTAAATGCTGCTTCTAAAAGGTGATGTCTGTTTTTTCCACGACGAGCTACAATGTGCGCACTAATGCCTGCATTACTCATCACAGCTCTAAAAAACTCTTCGGCTAGTTCAACATCAAACTCACCTACTTTTCCTTCCATCTCAACATCATAAACCAAATAAGCCCGATTACTAAGATCAAGAGCACATTCAACGGCAGCCTCATCCATCACAACAACCGCATTGCCATAACGCTCTACGCTCTCAATAGGGTATATGGAAGCACGCAAGGCTTGACCTAACACAATGCCGACATCTTCAACGCTGTGGTGAAAATCGATATGCGTATCACCTTTACATGTAAGCTTCAAATCCATCAATGAATGTTTAGCAAACGCTTCAAGCATGTGATCAAAAAAGCCTATACCTGTCTGTATGTTTGCTATTCCTGTACCATTAATCTCTAATTCAACACTGATTTGTGTCTCTTTGGTTACGCGTTGTAGTGTTTGCATTCTATTCCCTTACGATAAATGAGCCTTTGAAAGACCCTTTTGCAATAAAATCTGAGGCTTCAGCTTCACTGCCAAATCCTTTGAGCCATACACGGTATATCGGCTGATTTTCAAAAGTACCCTCTTTGACGACCGCATTGTAGCGATTATTGACATTCATATTGCTTTGAGCGAAACGTGCCGCGCCATCTTTATTTCTAAAGGCACCAATTTGGATAAAGTAATCCGTCTCAACAACACTCTCTTTAGGCGCACCCGCAGGAGCAACCACACCAGCGAAACCTAAAACTTCAAGACTAACAGGACCTGTGCCATTGGCAACAAGATCAATGCGTGTAGCCGCAGTATAGGAGAGATCAATAATACGTGTTCCCACAAAAGGACCACGGTCATTAACCCGAACGACAATGCTTTTATTGTTTTTGAGGTTGGTTACTTTAAGCATGGTATTCATAGGAAGTGTTTTATGCGCAGCCGTCATGTCATACATATTGTAAACTTCACCATTTGAAGTTTTTTTACCATGAAAATCTTTACCATACCAGCTTGAAACACCACTAAAAGAGTCACCAACACTTACCATCGTAGGCGTATAGGTTTTACCGTCAATGGTATAAGGACGCATCGTTGCTTTATGCATTGCAGGAGAATCATTAATGGCACTTCCATCAGGAGGAGGCATTGTTGCACTTCCTCGTGAGCGGTAAGCGTAAGAATCGTTTTTAGAAGCGCATCCATGAAATATCAAAAGCGTTACAACAAGAAAGCCCAATCCACTAATTTTTTGGAATAACAATACTCTCTCCCACTTTCACAAGTGCATTTTTCTTTTTATTCGCTTTGAGCAATTGTGCAACAGGAATATCGTATTTTTTGGACACGGTTTCGATTGTATCACCAGCTTTAATCACGTACATTTTTTCAACATTAGAAGAAGTTGCTACCGTCGTTGGCACAGAAACACCAAACGGAACAACAATCTCTGTTTTTGGTTTGAGGTTGGCACTCTTTAGATTATTAAGCTCCATCAAAGATTGATAACTCATGCCATATTTTTTGGCAATACTTTGCAAAGTATCACCCTTTTGAGTGCTGTACACTGCATACTTTTGCGGTTGTTTTGTTTGATCAAAATTTTGAGTAAAAGCAACTTGACGATCTTGCGGGATATAAAGATAACTTTTTTCACCCAATGGAGAGGTAAAAGCATGTTTGAGATGCGGGTTATACGCGCGAAGTTCATGTAAGGAAATGCCAATGCTCTCAGCAACATCTTTCAAATGCGTGCTACTTTGAACAGAGACTTTCACAAATGTCGCATTGTTGGCTCGATTAAGAAGATATTCCGAACCATTGTTAAGCATAATATCTGTACTACCCGAAATAAAGCTCATCATTAAAATTTTGCGAATATAAAGTCTGCTTTCCTTGGGAAGGTACTTTTGGCTCTCATCTAAGAGAACATTTATATCATCAGTTCCTGCTTTGGCTATCGCTTTGGTGACCGTACCTTCACCGCAATTGTAAGCGAGCGCTGCTAGATACCATTTACCAAAAAGATCGTGCAAATGTTGTAAATAAACAATTGCCGCTTCGGTTGATTTGATAGGATCACGTCTCTCATCAACATAAGCATTTTCAACTAATCCATAACGGCGTGCTGTTTCGGGAATAAACTGCCAAATACCTGAAGCCTTTGCAGAAGAAGAAGAAAAAGGATCAAAACTGGACTCTGTCATCGCAAGGTATAAAAACTCGGGAGGAACGCCTGCTTCTTTCATCTTTTTTTGCAAAATGGGAA
The DNA here is from genome assembly GCF_025770725.1 of Sulfurospirillum oryzae. Lineage (NCBI taxonomy): Bacteria > Pseudomonadati > Campylobacterota > Epsilonproteobacteria > Campylobacterales > Sulfurospirillaceae > Sulfurospirillum > Sulfurospirillum oryzae. The sequence continues at coordinate 151,863 of NZ_JANZKZ010000001.1, forward strand.
CAAAACGATCACCACTTTCCAACTCACGTAAAAAATGTTTTGTCTTATAAATTTCGACATCTTCATTCATGGAGATGAAAATAGAATCTTTCAAAAAGGTATTTGGAAGATCGAAATTTTTAAGGGCGGTAAGTTGTTTTTCGTAGTTGTTGTCGGTATTTAAAAAAGCATGGAGACTCTGAAACAGAAAAAAAAGGGTTAAAATAACCTTATACATGCCTCTCCTTTATCTCTTATATTTACTTAGATTGTATCTAACTTTATCTTTTCTAAAGCTTTAAAGAGTGTAAAAGCATTTTTTGAGGTTAAATTGTGAAGTTCGGTGACACTCATATTTAAAAGCTCTGCCATCTTATTTGCAACCAAAAGTGTATAAGCAGGCTCATTACGTTCTCCGCGATGAGGCATAGGCGTAAGATAGGGAGCATCGGTTTCAAGAAGGAGTTTCTCAGGAGGAATAAGCGGTAAAATCTCTACCAAGTTCTTGGCATTTTTAAACGTTAATACGCCACCAATGCCAAAATAAAAACCACTATTTGCCAAATTTAAAAGATGCTTTGAAGCATTATAACAGTGTAAAACACCGCCAACTTCATCTGCTTTTCCTTCCAGTAAAAGGCGTTTGCTGTCTTCATTCGCATCACGAATATGGACAATTAAAGGCTTTTTGAACTCTTTTGCAAGAGAAATTTGTTTGATAAAAATTTCGTGTTGTACCTGTTTCTCTGCATGTTTTTCTTCTGCATCTTCGGGCAATCTAAAATAATCTAATCCGCACTCGCCCACAGCAATACATTTTTCATCTTGCAAAAAAGATCGTAGCTTTTTTTCGTCATACTGCTCATGGTGATACGGATGAATACCCGCAGCAAAAAAGATATGTTCATAGCGATGAGAAAGCTCTTGGGCATAGCACAGATCATCACTATCTGCCCCTGGAATGATGATACCACGCACTCCTTGTTCATAAGCTCTGGTTATAACAGCATCAACATCTTCACGAAAACTAACATCATCCAAATGACAATGGGTATCAATGACCATTTAAGCTACCTCAACCCTATTTCTACCATTTTTCTTCGCAATGTAGAGTGCTTTATCGGCTTGATTGATCATCTCTTCCACGCTCTCCAAATCGCCAAAAGTCACTCCAATAGAAACACTCACGCTCAAATCTTTTTTCTCTTTTGTATGAATATGCAGTCCCGCAACAGCACTTTTCAGCTTTATAAAAAACTCCAAAGCTTTTTTTTGATCAATATTTTTAAGAACCACACAAAATTCATCACCACCCAAACGTGCAAGGAAATGCTCATGTGTCAAATGTTTTTGAAGTGTTTTGGCTAATTCGACGATAACGGTATCACCAACACGGTGCCCTAACGTATCATTGATCTGTTTAAATTTATCGACATCAATTAAGCCTATGGCAAATGACTCATTTTTCTTTTTCGCTTCTTTAAAATACTCTTGCATGGCATCAAAGAAATAACGTCTGTTTGCTAGTCCACTGAGAAAATCATTTTGCGCCATATCTTCAATTTTAGCGATGTACTCTAACGCATCCAGTGAGTTATTAATGCGACATGCTATCTCTTCTCTCGTAAACGGTTTGTTGATAAAATCATTGGCACCAATTTTGAGAAACTTCGCTGAGATAAGATCAGCATTGGTTCCTGTCATCGCAATGATGGAAATTTCATTTTTGCTGTAACGCTTACGCACCTCTTTGGTCAGCTCAACACCATCAATAACGGGCATTTGATAGTCCGTCAAAATAAGTTTAATATCGGGGTTGTCTTCTAAAAAAGCAAGCGCTTCTTCGCCATGCGCTGCTACAAGCACTTTAAACATTTGATGTTGCAAAAGAGATTTGATTTGTGCTCGTGTAGCCATGGAGTCATCAACAACCATGACTTTAATATCACGATTTTTATGAAGTCTTTCAATCAGTGTAAAGATATAATTGACATCATCAATATTGCCTTTATAGACATAATCAATCACATCTTTTTTCAAAATTTTTTCACGAATCTCTTGATCTATCGAACCTGTTAAGATGATAGAGGGGATTTTATGCTTTAAAATCATATCAACAACCTCGCCATCAGGCGCATCAGGAAGGTTAAGGTCGAGGAGTGCTACAAAGTAATTACTGCTTTTTTCAACAAGATTTTGAGCTTCTTCAAAACTGTATGCATGATCCACATCAAAATCAAGGTTTGCTTCCATCTTTTTAACGATTAATTTTGAAAGTGCTTTATTGTCTTCTACGATTAAAATCTTTTCTCGTGCCATCCATTATCCTAAACATTACATGTAAGTTAGTTTTAATTGTAACATAAAATTTTGGGGAGTTTTCTAAAGGAGCGGCGGTGGAGGATCAAACCACCGCCATAAAAGAGACTAAAAGTATTAGATTTAAGGGATCATCCATGTCAAGATATAGGCTTGTGCCATAGTCATTAAGCCGATGATAGTCACAAGAATAAGACTGTGTTTAACCGTAAATCTAAAGAGATCAGACTCTTTACCAACAATACTTGCTGATGCACATGCAATAGAGATAGATTGTGGAGAAATCATCTTACCACAGACACCACCGGTTGTGTTAGCCGCAACCATAAGGTTTTGGTTAAGACCAAGTTGTTGCGCTGTATTTTGTTGCAAGCCGCAGAAAAGTGCGTTGGATGAAGTATCTGAACCGGTTAAGAATACACCCAACCATCCAAGAACTGGTGAGAAGAATGGGAATAAGAATCCTGTATTTGCAAGAACAAGAGCCATAGTTGTTGACATGCCTGAATAGTTCATAACAAACGCAAAACCTAAAACCATACCAATCGATAAAATTGCCCATTTAAGCTCAAAGAGTGTTTCACCCATTGTCTTAATAGCTGTTGGGACATTTACTTTTAAAATAAACATCGAAATGATCGCAGCAAAGAAAATAGCTGTTCCTGTTGCTGAGAGTGGATTAAAGGTATAAACGACTTTAAACGCTGTTGGTTGAGCAACAATTGGAGCCATTTTGAAAATCGTATTGCTAATAGTTGTAAATTCAAAATTGAAAATAGTTCCTGCCATCGCAGCACCTTTAGCAAAATACGCTTTAAAGGCATCTGTTGTCCAAATGGTTACCATGATTGAAAGAATGATAAATGGTGACCATGCTTTTACAACTTCTCCACTTGTGTGTGCTTTTTGTGTCTCTTTTTCAAGTTCAGCCGATACATGACCTTTTAAGACATTTTTTGGTCTCCAGAATTTTAGGAAAACAGTTAAAGAGACGATGGAAATAATCGCAGAAGTTACGTCTGGTAACTCTGGTCCAATAAAGTTAGAGGTAAAGTATTGAGAGACAGCAAAACTACCGCCTGCAACGAGTGCTGCTGGCCAGACCTCTTTGACACCTCTGAAACCGTCCATCATCGCAACAATCCAAAGAGGAATAATGATAGAGAGGAATGGAAGCTGACGACCTGCAATCGCACCAACGATCATAGGATCAATTCCTGTCACTTTACCCGCAACTAAGATAGGAATACCCAATGCGCCAAACGCTACTGGCGCGGTATTAGCGATCAAACAAAGACCTGCAGCATAAATAGGTTGGAACCCAAGACCAACAAGAATAGCTGCTGTAATAGCAACAGGAGCCCCAAAGCCCGCAGCACCCTCTAAAAACGCACCAAAAGAGAAACCGATTAAGATAACCTGAATACGTTGGTCATCTGTAATGGTTAAAATAGAGTTTCTAATAATACCAAACTGCCCGCTCTTAACCGTTAGCTTGTAAAGGAAAACCGATGCTACGATAATCCAAGCGATTGGCCAAAGACCGTATAAAAAGCCATACCCAGCCGAAGCAAAAGCCATGTTAGCTGGCATACCAAATGCCACAACAGCTACGATCATAGAAAGTGCCAATGTAATCGTTGCCGCGAAATGACCTTTCATTCTAAATACGGCAAGTGCCATAAAGAAAAAGACGATAGGAATAAGCGCAACGAGCGCAGATAATCCTAGACTACCACCGATGGGGGCGTATACTTGTTGCCAAGTCTGCATACAGAACTCCTCTTGTAATAATGTAAATTCTACACTCAGAGTAAAGTAAAGGTATGATATTCGTATGATTTTTATAACAAGTAGAAATTGATAGCGAAAAAAATGTTACAAATTTGCACTTTCTAAAAGTGATTTTGCAAAAGTAATGGCTTCATCACTCACATTTTCACCACTGATCATACGCGCTAATTCGACAATGCGTTCTTCTTCTTTAAGAGGCTGAACACGACTTACATGTAAAGCATCCTTGATCACTAAAAAATGCTGATTCGCAACAGATGAGAGTTGCGGTTGGTGGGAAATCGCGAAGATTTGATACTTCGTTGAAAGTGTTTTTAAGACATTGGCAACACTCATGGACTCTTTTCCACTCAGATTGGCATCAATCTCATCTAAGATCAAAACGCCACCACGGGAAAGTAAAAACTCATTGTGTGTCGCTAAAAAGGCAAGGCGTACACGGTTGTATTCACCAGAACTTATCTTTTTGAGATCCACTTTACCTAGGTTTACATGTAAAGTATCAAACCCCAATTCAGTTAAGACACCCTCTTCCAAACGTAATTGTAAAGAAGGCATATAAAGCTGTGAAAGGTAGTCGTTAAGGCGTGCTTCTAAGAGCGGTAGATACTTTTTGCGTATTTCACTGATTTTGAGACTTTGAGTGTTTACTTCATTCTCAGATTTTGCGACCGCTTTTTGCAACTGGCTCTTTTCAAAAGCGATGTTTTCATAACGTGCAAGCTCTTCTTGGCGTTTTCGTTTATGCTCCAATGCCTCTTCAATGGAGCCATAACGCTTCTTGAGTTGAGCGATCTTTTCAATACGATCTAACAAGGATTCAACATCGATCTCTTCAAGCGCTTCAAGTGTTTCATTCTGTTTCTCAAAAACCAAACGAAGCTCATTCATGCAGGCATCAAAAAAGCTACTTTCCGTTTCAATAAGGTTTAAAACTTCGTGCACGCTGGACTCAAGCTCAAAAATGGCTCCCGCTTTTTGCATCGCAGCTTCAATCTTCTCTTTTTTAGAGAGCGATTTTTTAAAAGCAACCAGTTCTTCATCTTCGCCAATTTTAGGAGCAACTTCATCAATTTTGGCGATTTCAAAACGCGCAAACTCTTTGAGGTCTTCCACTTTTTTCTCTTCTGCCTCAATGTTTTCAAGTTCATCTTTAAGCTTTTTGTACGCTACAAAAAGGGCTTCAAACGCACTTACTGCCTCTTGATGAGCGGGCTCTTTACTGGCACATACACCATCCATGAGTCCTAGCAATCGACTGTTCTCAAATTCGCTATTATCTTTGACCGAGAGGTAGTTCACAAACGTACGCGAAAGCTCCACCATTCCTTTTTTCGAAACGGCTTGTGCGTTGATAAAATAACGGGCATTTTTAGCTTTGAGAAATTTAAAAATATTAGGTTCTTCCTCTTCAAAACCAAAAGCATCCAATCCAAGATTTGAAGCAAGCGTTGCTTCGATCACGTCGGCATGCACATCACCATAACCAAATAACGAAAGAAGTCCCTGCATCAGCACCGATTTACCAGCACCACTTGGTCCACTAAAAACAACAAGTCCTTTTGAAAACTCTATGTCACACTCCGCAAAAGAAAGATGATTTTTAATCAGCAATCGCTCGATCACACGTGCCCCCAATGCAATTTCTTTTTCAATATTTCAAAATAGTCTCGATCCAAACTATGAATAAGCTCTGCACCCTGCTTGGCGATGCGCACACTCACACGATCCACCTCATTCATGGTATAGGTGTCTTGTCCATCCACTACGATAACCGTATCGCCATCGCTCTCAAACGACACTTCAAAATCAACCGGTAAAACCAGCGGTCGTTGACTTAAAGAGTGCGGACAAATCGGTGTTAAAATCAATGCTTCTGTCAGCGGATAAACAACAGGACCTCCAGCTGAGAGATTGTACGCTGTTGAGCCTGTCGGTGTAGAGACTATAAGCCCATCACCGTAATAAGAGTTAAAAAGCGCTCCATCAACAAACGCTTTGATGTTACTCATGTGCGAGATTTTTGAACGCGATAAAACAATGTCGTTAAATGCAACCACTTTTTCAATTTTCCCGTTTACATGTAAAGAGACTTCAAGCATCATACGTGTGTCAATGCGATAGTTTCCCACAAATAGTTCTTCAATAAAATGGCTAATCTCATCGGTTTGAATATCGGTTAAGAAACCTAGTTGTCCGGCATGAATTCCAAGAACGGGTTTACGATAGTGCAAACTTTTACGACACAATGAAATAAGTGTGCCATCGCCTCCAAGGGAAATGAGAAAATCACTCTGTATGCACATTTGCTCAAAACTGACACCCGCGCCGCATCCTAAAAGCTGGGCACTTTTTTCTTCAATGAGCAATGTAACGCCATGTCGGCTCAGTGCTGCTTCAATCTCATGCACGTAGCCACAAAGGGTTCCATCATTGGGTTTGCTTACAAGCCCTACGGTTCTAATAGTGGTTAATTTTTTTGTATGATTGGTTATTTTCATGGTAACTCATTCTATCGTGTCTTTTATTAATCAGTGATTATGCTATAATTCAACGATATTATAGACTTCTTCAAGGGTCAAATACAGGGAGAAACATCATGAAACATCTACTTTTTGTAGCAATGGCACTGCTACTCTTTAGCGGTTGTGCTTACAAAAATGAAGCACTCACACTCGAATCTTATAAAGCGGAATACGCAGGTCCTCTTTCAAAAGATAAAAAGACGATTTACCTTAGAACCGTCAAAGATTTACGTGCGAACAAAAGCATTATCGGTTATATCGATCAAAAAAGTCCTACTACGATTAATTTCTACAGTAACGAAAACTTTGCAGAAAAATACAGTGAAGGTTTAGGCTATGCACTTAATTTAGCTGGATTTAACATCGATGCAACAGCGCAAGAGGCAAGTCTGGTAGTTGAAGTGTATATCAAAGATATTGAACTCATTTATAATGACAAGAATTTTGATACAAATCTCAAAGGTGAGATTGAAATCGAAGTTATTGTTCGTAAAGGAGATGAAGTTATTACCCAAAACTTCCGCCAAAAAGGAGGCAAATGGATTGCGCCTTCACACAGTTCTAAAGATTTAGAGCCTTTCTTATACACACTTTTTGCTGATAGTATTGATCAAATCGTTACTCGTTTAACTCGCTTTTAAAACCCGTAAAGAGGAGATTTTTTCTCCTCTTACCAGTTGCTCACAACAACCCTATTTCTTCCATACTTTTTAGCCAAATAAAGCGCTTGGTCTGTCTCTTCTAACAGTGCCTCTTTATCCGTAATCACATGGCTTAGTGAACAAAGACCAATACTGACCGTTACTTGCACCACTTCTTGCGTTGTACAAATAGTTGCAACCGTCGTTTTTTCAACAATGGATCGCAATCGTTCTGCTAAAAGTTCAGCTTCTTGTTTGCTTGTATTCGGGGTAATGATCGCAATCTCTTCTCCGCCATAACGCGCCACAATATCACTGTCTCGCACCACTTCCAAGATCAGTTTCGCAAGATTTGTTAGAACATCGTCTCCTACAGTATGCCCATACGTGTCATTAATTTTTTTAAAATAATCCACATCTAAAAGCATGAGCGTTAAAGGAAGTTTGTATCGTTTTGAAAGGGCAACTTCTTCACAGATGCGTTGATCAAAATAGCGTCTGTTACGAAGACTTGTCAGCGCATCGGTGATGCTTTCGTGCTGTAAAATGGCAATATCTTTAACATCGTTGGCCGTCTGAAGGGCGAGTTGTCCAACCAAATACGCAAAGACACCACCTAAAAGTAATGTGATAGAAGCTACGATTGAAAGAATACTTTGTTCATCTCGCAATACCCAAAAATTATACGCAAAAATAAAATAACCTGCAATGAAAAATAAAATAAGGATACTAAGTGCTTTCCATCGTTTTTTTAGACTCCCATCTGGAAGTTCAAGAATCAGCCTACTAATTGGCGTTAGAGAGCGAACGAGGAAGAGAGCACCAATGACCAATAACACCAATTCAAAGACAATCATAAAAGGATACATGTAACCTCAAAATAATACAAAAATTTTAAAATACAGATGAAAGATTGTACCACAAAAACTGAGAATCTCTTCTAAAATAAACTAAAGAAAAGCTACATTAGGATATACTGATAACTTTTAAAAAACGACATTAAAGGGTGAGCGCAAATACCCTTCATTTAGGAATAAACATTGAGAAGTCATTATTGTACGGATTTAGATGTCGCCAACATTGGCGAAATTGTAGAAGTGTGTGGTTGGGCAAATAGCCATAGAGATCATGGTGGTGTTATTTTTATTGACCTTCGTGACAAATCAGGACTTGTGCAGCTCGTCTGTGATCCAGCTGATAGCATAGAAGCTCATGAGATCGCAGCTCATGTTAGAGATGAATTTGTTCTCAAAGCCAAAGGAAGAGTTAGAGCAAGAGGTGAAGGATTAGAAAATCCACGCCTTAAAACAGGTAAAATTGAAATTGTCGTCGATGAATTGATCGTTGAAAACGCCAGTGAAACTGTTCCATTTGTGATCGGCGACAACAACGTCGGTGAAGATGTACGCCTCAAATACCGATACTTAGACCTCCGCAATCCAAAAGCCTACGAAATTTTCAAACTCAGAAGTAAAGCAACCGTTGCTGTTCGTAACTCACTTGACGCACAAGGCTTTTTGGAAGTTGAAACACCTATATTAACCAAATCGACACCAGAGGGTGCGCGTGATTATCTCGTCCCTAGTCGCGTTCACAATGGTGAATTTTATGCCCTTCCACAATCACCTCAGCTTTTCAAACAACTTTTAATGTGTGCTGGATTTGATCGTTATTTCCAAGTGGCAAAATGTTTCCGTGATGAAGACTTACGTGCGGATCGTCAACCTGAATTTACACAAATTGATATTGAGATGAGCTTCTGCGACCAAGAAGATGTGATGAAAGTCACTGAAAACCTTTTAAAAGACGTTTTTAAAGCGTGTGGCCATGAGATCACTATTCCTTTCAACCGTATGCGCTATAAAGACGCGATGGAAACATACGGTTCAGACAAACCTGACCTTCGCTATGATCTTTCTATGATTGACGTTATGGACATCTTTGCTAACTGTAAAAATGAAATCTTTAGTAACATTGCCAAAGACACCAAGAAAAATCGTATTAAAGCGCTTAAAGTGCCTAATGGCGATAACATCTTCTCAAAACGTCAAATGCAAGGCTTTGAAGAGTATGTCCGTAAATTTGGGGCATCGGGGCTTGGTTACTTCCAAATGAAAGAAGATGGCCTGAAAGGACCACTCACCAAGTTTTTTGAAGAAGCAGATTTGCAAGCGATTGTCGATGCAGCAGATTTACATGTAGGCGATGCGATCTTCTTTGGTGCGGGTGAGAAAAAACTCGTCCTTGATTATATGGGTCGTTTCCGTATTTTCCTAGCTGAAGCAATGAACATTATTCCAAAAGATAAATTTGAATTTGTTTGGGTTGTTGATTTTGAAATGTTTGAAGTTGAAAATGGTAAAGTCAAAGCGCTTCACCATCCATTCACTATGCCAAAAGACATTGACAACACACCAATTGATGAGATGGAATCTATTGCCTATGACATTGTTCTAAACGGAACAGAACTGGGTGGTGGTAGTATTAGGATTCACAAAAAAGAGATTCAACAAAAAGTCTTTAACCTTCTAGGCATTAGCGATGAAGAGGCACATGAGAAGTTTGAATTTTTACTGGATGCTCTCAAATTTGGTGCTCCGCCACACGGTGGTTTAGCCATTGGATTAGATCGTATGATGATGCTCATTACTAAAAGTGAAAGCATTCGTGATGTTATTGCCTTCCCTAAAACCCAAAAAGCACAATGTCTCCTTACACGCGCTCCAAGCGAAGTTGAAGGTGATCAATTGCGCGATCTTGGTATTAGACTTAGAGAAAAAACCAAATAAAAGGAATGTTGTTGATGAAGAAACTATTTTTGATTATTGGCGCCCCAGGCAGTGGTAAAACAACGGATGCGAGCTTAATCGCAGAAAAAAATAGCGATGTGATCGCACACTACTCAACCGGTGAGCTTTTGCGTGATGAAGTGGCAAGCGGCAGTGAACTGGGTAAAACGATTGATTCGTTTGTCAGTGCTGGCAATCTCGTCCCTCTTGACATTGTTATCAATACCATCGTAAGTGCTATTAAAAACAGCCCTAAAAATGTTGTTCTTATAGATGGCTTTCCACGCTCAGATGAGCAGATGAAAGCACTCGATGCAATTTTGGCAAAAGAAACAAGCGTTAAACTGGTTTCTGTCATTGAAGTTGAAGTCAGTGAGCAAGTTGCATGTGACCGCGTTTTAGGACGAGCACGTGGAGCAGACGATAACGTTCAAGTCTTTAAAAACCGTATGAAAGTTTACACTGAGCCATTAGCGGGTATTCAAGCATTTTACGGTGCTAAGAACCTTCTTCATAAAATCAATGGTGAGCGCACCATCGAAGAGATCGTAAGCGAGATGGAAAACTTCGTTAAAAGCAATATCTAATGCATCACTTCTACTCTGTCATCATTGGGACTGAGCTTCTCAATGGTCGCAGAGTAGACAAACACTTCGCCTTTATCAATCAGGAACTACGTGATCGCGGACTTTTACATGTAGGAAGTTTTGTGATTCAAGATTCCCCTGCCCTCATCCAAAACTGTTTCACTATGATTTTACAAGACCCAAAGAGCGTGATGTTTTGTTTTGGAGGCATTGGCGCAACACCTGATGATCTTACGCGTGCCATTGCCAGTGAAGTCTTTACAGGAGAGCCTTTATCTTTACATGTAAAGGCAAAAGAGCTCATTGTAAAACAGTTTGGAGACGAAGCGTACCCGCACCGCATTAACATGGCAATGCTTCCACCCTCATCTCATCTTTTGCACAATGTCGTCAATCAAGTGCCTGGCTTTTCACTTTTTAATCGTTTCTTTTTTACACCTGGATTTCCATCCATGTCATGGCCAATGGTCAAAGAAGCTCTCGATAAGCACTTTCCAACACAGCCCAAACTTTTTAGTAGCTCTTTTATCGTGGAAGCAACTGAAAATGACTTAATAGAGATTATGGAAGCTTTACCGAAAGAGCTAAATTTCTCTTCATTACCTCGTTTTGAAGAGCAAAAGCGAATTGTTGAAATTTATCTTGCGCACACTGACCAAGCTTTTGTCGAGCACTGGTCAGATTTCTTTAAAGAGGGTGTTATGAAAAAAGGGAAAGTGATTAGGGGTTGTTAACGTAATAACGATCAATTCCATCACTAATGCCATCAACAAGCTGTTTTTGGTATTGAGGATTGAACATATTGTCACACTCTTCTGGATTACTGATATAACCTAATTCAATTAAAACAGAAGGCATTGTCGCTCCCACTAAGACCCAAAAAGGCGCTTCTCTAACCCCGCCATCTTCGACACTGTATTTCTTTTTGACTGCTTTTAACATACTTGATTGTATATCAATTGCAATTTTATTGGAAAGGACTATTTTTTCACGATTGAAAACATTGAGAAATGTCTCTTTTGAGTAAAAGTCCATCTCTTCCATCGTCGATTGGTTTTCCAATGCAGCTACGTTTTTAGAACGCTCCGATCGATCTGGAGAGAGGAAAAAGGTCTCTAGCCCTTTCATTGAGAGTTTTTTAGCATCATTGGGAGCAGCATTTGCATGCAAGGAAACAAACAGATCAGCGTTTTTATCATTGGCAACTTTAGTACGATCTCGAAGATCAATAAATTCATCACTTTGGCGTGTATAAAAGACTTTATAACCACGTGATTTTAACTCTTTACCTAACTGCAATGCCATTTCAAGAACAAGATTTTTTTCAAGGCGTTGCTTATACCCTGTTGCACCCGCATCTTTTCCGCCATGTCCCGCATCAATGACTATCGTCTTATCGCGTTTCATCCCCTTTTTAGAGGCAGTTTGTTGGACAGGAGGATTGTTGTTGGCAACAACCTGAGCTGAACTGCTAGACATAGATACGGACTCGACCGTAGCAGGTGGTGGCGTGGTATTTTTCTTAGCCACAGGAGCCACATCATGCGCTGGTTGTGGAATCGGTCTTTGTGTGAGCATCGGTTGCTTATTTAACGAAAGAATTACCCGATTTTCAAAAACACTCACATACGTTTCAAACGCACTAGGCGCATCTAAAATAATGCGGATTGAATCATTATTGTATTGACTAATGCGTAAACTTTGTAATTTTTTAGGTGTTGCAATGCTAAGAGGTGCATTCATGATAATAGCTGGAATATCAATAATTTTTTTATAACTATCAGCACTTTTAAGAACAAAGACTTTGATTGTATTCTCAGCTACCTTAGAGCCAAATTCAAGCACGATCTCTTCATCATTGGTCGTAACGTGCTGAAGAACATTTTTGCCATTATAATTTTTAGGCAGAGATGTTGTTGTTTGTGTATTACTTGAAGCAGGTGTAACAACTTTTGTCTCTTTAGCTGTCACTGGTGCTGCAGATGGCGTTGTCGTAGGTGCAAACGATGATGAACTACTGCGGCTCGCATCAAAACTCTCTTCCGCAGCAGGAGGTGGAACAAGAGGTTTTGAAGGAGCTGCTTTTTTTGTCTCTTTGCTCATTGTAGCAAGTTCAGATTCATACTTAGAAGCATCAAATTTGAGTACTTTAGCTGTTTTTATCAGTCGCTCTAAAGTCTCTTTTTTGAGATTTTCATCACTACCAATAATAGCCTGAATATAGATCGCTTTGAGTCCATGAAAGACACGCAACATCTCATCATTACTCGCACCCTTCATTTGGGCATCATACTGCTCAAGCTGTTGCATGTAATTTGGAGCGCCAAAAAGCGCTATACACGTCAACAGCAAAACAAAAAATGCTCTAATTTGCTTCCCCATGTACCAACTTTGCAATGAGTTCTTTTACACTAATAATTTCATTGAGTTTATAGCCATTAGCCCCTGTAAAAAAGAGTCCTGTTTCCACTTTACCCATATAAGCATCACTGAGACGATCTGCAATACAATAACCTACTGCTTTTGCCTCTTGTCCTCTATGGCATGGACTGACACAGTTGCTGATACAGCGAATGGCGGGCCCTTCTCTTTTTTCAACCATCTGAATAAGATTGGTTCTAACTCCTCGTGCTGGATAACCTACAGGAGATTTGAAAAGTTGAATATCCTCTTTTTTGGCTTTTAGGAGAACTTCTTTAAAGTTTTGATCAGCGTCACATTCATGTGTACCAATAAAACGTGTCCCTATTTGAACACCATCGGCACCTAATGCCATCATTTTTAAAATATCAGCATGATCCCAAACGCCCCCTGCGGCAATAAGAGGGAAATCACCCCATAGTTTGATCTCTTCTTTGATCGGTCCAATAAGATTTTCAAGCTGATACTCTTCCATCGCACATTGCTCATACGTAAAGCCTTGATGTCCACCACTCAGAGGGCCTTCAACGACAATAGCATCAGGAAGTCGGTTGTAACGTTGTGTCCAACGTTTACAGATGATTTTCAGAGCTTTGGCTGAAGAGACGATAGGAACAAGTGCTACATCGGGATAGTCCGCTGTAAATTCTGGCATATTGGTCGGAAGTCCCGCACCTGTAATGATAATATCAACCCCTGCTTCGCAAGAATCTTTGATAACTCTTTCGTAATCATTAATGGCGTAGAGAATATTCATCGCCAATGGTTTTGATCCGCAAATCTTACGCGCATTTTCGACAATAGCATTCAACCCTTCTTTGGAATAGAAGTTTTCTGCTTCGAAAGGACGTGCATTGATATTTTTTTTACTAAAATGTGTATGATCATAATAGCCTGTTCCAACAGAACTAATGACACCCAATCCGCCTTCTAAACTCACCGTTCCAGCAAGTTTATCCCAGCTGATCCCAAGTCCCATACCGCCTTGAACAATAGGATATTCAATCGTGTATTTGCCAATCTTAAGAGAGTTAAGTGACATTATTGCACCTTTAATCGAGCAAATTTGCGCTTACCAACTTGGAGAATATACTCTCCGCATTCCAGTTGAAGCTGTTCATCATCGACTTTTTCTTGATCAAGCTTTACGGCACCTTGTTTGATGTCACGTCTTGCTTGTGAGGTCGAAATCTCTAAGCCACAATCCACCAAAGCTTTAGCAATCCAGATAGGAGACTCGTTACATGTAAAGGTTTCAATATCCGTTGGGATCTCATTTTGGGAATGGACACGGTCAAATTCAGCCTTCGCTTCAATGGCCTCTTCTTTGCTATGATAACGCTCAACCATCTCTGCTGCAATCATCTCTTTAGCATGTTTTGGATGTATCTTTCCTGCTGCAACATCATTTTTAAGCACTTCAATTTCTTCAAGACTTTTTGTACTTAAAAGTTCATAATAACGCCACATCAACTCATCTGAAATACTCAGTATCTTACCAAACATATCTGAAGGCGTATCGGTTACTCCAATATAATTGCCTAAAGATTTACTCATTTTATTAACGCCATCAAGTCCCTCAAGAAGAGGCATCATGATGACAGCTTGCTCTTTACCGATATTATAGGCACGTTGTAAATGTCGCCCCATCAAAAGATTAAATTTCTGATCCGTTCCACCCATTTCAATGTCACTTTTCATCGCAACACTATCATAACCCTGAAGAAGCGGGTATAAAAATTCACTGATAGAGATAGGCGTTTGCGATTTATAACGTTTTTCAAAATCTTCACGCTCAAGCATACGTGCCACGTTAAATGTTGTGGTAAGCTCTACAAGACCCGCCGCACCGAGTGCTTCTATCCACTCAGAGTTGAACATAACCACTGTTTTCTCTGGGTCTAAAATTTTAAAAACTTGCTCTTTATAACTTTGAGCGTTCGCTAAAACAACTTCACGTGTCAATTTTTTGCGTGTCTCATTTTTGCCTGTTGGATCGCCGATCATTCCTGTAAAATCACCGATTAAGAACTGAACGATCGCACCAAATTTTTGAAGCATTGCCATCTTTTGAAGAAGCACCGTATGTCCTAAATGAAGATCTGGTGCAGTAGGATCAAAACCCGCTTTGACTAAAAAAGTTTCGCCTTTTTCAAAATAATTTTTTAATAATGTAACAATACGCTCTTCATCAATTATCTCACTAATTCCTCTTTTAATCTCTTTGAGCGCATTTTGAATCCGCATATCCATATCTGTTATTTCCTTCTTCGATTATTTATAAGCATCATTGACCGAAACCAATTCGATCACGCGGTATTTTCCTTTAAGATTTTCACGTACCGCACTGATGTTTTTATCAGGCAATTCCAAGATCATCTCAAAATAGTCAGCATGTCCCTCATCTTCGGACTTTCCAAGCTCTATAGTCACCAGATTGATCTGCATTTTAGCCAAATAAGCTAAAAAGGCGGCTAAAGAGCCCTTTTTGTTCTCAAGGCTAACAATGAGTTTGTAACGATCTGGCGCTTCTTTTGTCCACTTGACAAAGACCATAGGTTCATTCTCTTCCATCAACGTAGCAGCTCGCTCGCAAAGCTTATGATGAACAAACACATCATTGCCCTTTTTAAAACCTACAATATCATCGCCCCTTTTAGGATGACAACAGTAGTCAAAATAGACATTTGAAATGTGGTGATTGGAGTAGATGACGATATTTTCAAATTTTTGTTTTTTAATATGATAACGATCTTTTTTAAGCAATGGAAAAAGCAACGTATCTTGCATAGCATAAAGCTTTAACGTATTAGCAGCTTCTTGAAGATAAATAGAATCCGTTGCCAATTTAAAAATTCTTTTACTCGCATGTTCTTGCTCAACCCACGCGTCTATTTTATTTTCAGCAACACCAAACACATGTGACAAAATTTTAATTGCAACTTTATGGTTGATCTCTTTTATCTTTTGGCGGCAATTGGATTGAATGGTGCTTTTTGCTTTTCCAGTTTTAACGCTATTGATCCAACTACAACGGTATTTTGGCTCTTTTGAAGTGACAATTTTAACGATATCACCGTTTTTCAACTCACTTAAAAGCGGTACTTTTTGCTTGTTCACATACGCCTCATCCGCATACGTTCCAACCTCAGTATGCACTTCATAAGCAAAATCTAAAACCGTTGCACCACGAGGCAATGTAAAAATATCGCCCTTTGGAGAAAATACTGCGATATCTTCGCTGTAAAGATTATCTTTAGCGATGGCATAAAAGTCTTCGATATTTTCAATCTCTTCATTTTGGTTATTAAGCTCATTGAGCCAATCAAGTTTAGGATTGAGCCCACCTGATTTATATTTCCAATGCGCGGCAACACCATACTCTGCCGTTTTGTTCATATCATAGGTTCTAATCTGTGACTCAACGATCGATTTATCGTCAAAGACGGTTGTATGAATGGTTTGGTAACCATTCTCTTTGGGAATGGCAATGTAATCTTTAAAACGTGAAATCAGAGGCTTAAAATGCTGGTGAACAATACCAAGAGCACGGTAACAATCAATAGGCGTTCTAACAATGATACGAATCGCTAAAAGATCAAGCACCTCTTCAATAGTAACGCCTTTACGTTGCATTTTAAGATAAATAGAATAGTAGTGCTTTACCCGTTTTTGAATCGTGAAATCACTCTCAATAAAACCTTCTTTGAGCATGTGATTTTTAATTTTGGAGATAAAATGGTTGAGGCGCAGTTGAAGCTGTTGACCATGTTCTGTAATATACCCATCGATTTTATTATACTCATTAGGCATCACATAGTAAAAACTAAAATCTTCTAAAAGATTTTTAATGGAAGAGATACCCAAACGATGGGCAATGGGGGCATAAACAACCAATGTCTCTTCCGCAATGCGTCGCTGTTTGATAGGATCAAGTGCGGCAAGAGTAAGCATATTATGCAAACGATCACACAACTTGACGACTAAAACACGTACATCACGAATAGAAGCAATAAGCATCTTACGAAAGGTAAGAGCGGAAGCGACTAATTTATCATTGGAAGAGGAAGGAATCAGTTCAACATCACGTATCTCTACAATCTTCGTCAAACCGTCGACCAAATGCCCTACTTCTTCACCAAACATAACTTTGATTTCTTCGGTGGAACACGAAGTATCTTCGACAACATCGTGTAATAATCCAGCGACGATCATCGATTCATCACCACCCAAGTATGCGACAAAAACGCACACCAAGATAGGATGAATGACATACTCTTCACCGCTTTTACGATACTGCCCTTGATGTTTGGCAATCGTAAAGGCAACAGCTTTTTCTATATTTGGTGTTGGCTTGATGTATTTGTATAAGAGTTCAACCGCTTTATCAGAGCGCTTACACTCTTTAACAATTTCGACTAACTCTTCCAAGTTTCAAACTACTTATAAATCAGTAATTGATTCTAATTTTACTTTGCCTTCTGCAATTTCAAGAAGTGCAATGTCTGTAAACTTTTGTTTGTTTTTATCCGCTTTTACCAATGGTTCTGCACCATTTGATAATTGATCTGCTCTTTTTGAAACAAGCATAACCAATTTATAACGATCTTGTCCAACAAGTGCGAGTGCTTTAGCTGTAATTTCTTCTGTTCTTTGCATTTTATTTTTCCTTATTTATTTCTAACGATAGAGCAACTCTCTAAGTTACCCTCAATAATTTTAAGTAAATTCCCTTTTTCAAACATATTGCATACAACGATGGGGAGATTGTTATCTTTAGCAAGGGCAATTGAAGTATCATCCATTACTTTAATATTGTCATCCATAGCTCTATCATACGTCAATTCTCTCAACTTTTGTGCGTCTAAGAATTTATTAGGATCTTTATCGTACACACCATCGACTTTGGTCGCTTTGATAATCATATCTGCGCCAATTTCAATCGCACGAAGCGTTGCAGCTGTATCAGTTGTAAAGAAAGGATTGCCAGTGCCTGCTGCAAAAATAACAATACGTCCTTTCTCAAAGTGACGTTGCGCTCGTCTTACAATAAACGTCTCACAAATGGCTTCCATCTTGATAGCACTTTGTACGCGCACTTCCATTCCCGTGTGTTCCAATGCTTCTTGCATGGCAATACTGTTAATCACGGTTGCCATCATTCCCATATAATCGCCACTGGTACGTTTGATAATACCGTCTTTTGCGGCACTTACTCCTCGAATGATATTGCCACCACCGATAACAATACCCACTTCAATGTCATGAATAACCAATGATTTAATCTCATCAGCAATAAATTTTAAGATAGATGTATCGATTCCAAAACCATTATTGCCTGAGAGTGCCTCACCAGAGAACTTAACTAAAACCCTTTTTCTCTTCTCCATATTGTATAAACCTTTCTTTCTAGGCATAGAAAACTTCTTTATTCTACACTAAAAGACCTAAAAAGTTACTTTGCAATCAGCTCTAAGGGGTCAATATGGAAATTCTTCTGCGTTACTTCAAAGGTTAGATCATTATCAACACGACCAATGACGTATCCTTTTTTGATTTTTTGACCGACTTGGATTGTCGGTGCAATCTTAGAGAGATGGGCATAAATGGTGTGGATTTCGTCGCCATTTTCGATAATCACCACTTTTTCCATAGACGCTGTATCTTTGGCAAAAATGACCTTGCCATTCAAAACACTTTTCACCGTAGCATCAGGGGATGAAGATGCTAAAACAACCGATTCATTGAAAATTTTAATTTTATAAATCGGATCAACATAATCACCAAATTTACGTTTAACACTATACCCATCCAGTGGAGCGATCGTTCTCTCTCCTACGTATTTTTTAACATTGCTGTTTTGATAGGAAGAGCCAATTTGTCTGATGCTATTATCGCCTGCCCCAACAGTGGTAGGACCTTTGTCTCTTTTGGCAGCATTTTTTTCCGCTAAGAGTTTACTCTCCTCTTGCACTTTAATAATTTTGAGTTGTTCAAGGGTTGTACGAATTTCATCGCGTTCTTTTTGAATGTCATCTAATTGCTTTTTATAGCCCTCTTTTTTTGTATTAAGCGCTAGAATAGAGCTTTCTCGCTTCTTTTCTAAGGCGATCAATTCATCTTTTTTGCTTTTAGCACTTTGAATTTCGCCATGAATATTTTTAATCTCTTGACTTTGAGAGTAGATTTGGTCATTGATTTGTTTGTAATCAGTCGCTAATTTTCCAAACTCTTTACGCATAATAGTATCCATTTTCTGGAGCACTTCATCGACCAATATACCATCTTCATTGTCCAAATAATCGCTATCGGAAACTAAATAAAAGGAGAAATCTTCCGCAATAATTTTAATGATTTTCTGTTCTAAATCTTTCTTTTGAGAAGAGAGCTGTTGCGTATCTTTGGTTAATTTATCAAGGTACTCATTTTTACGCGATACCGTTTCTTGAGATTCATTGATGTTTTTACTTAAATCTTCAATCTTATCTTTGATTTTTTCAATATCTTTCTCTTCATTAACAATTTCATTGGCTATATCTTGAAGTTTGCCATGAATCTGTTTTTCGGTTTGAAGTTTTTCTTGTAACGTCTTTGATTTTTCATCAATTTTTTGTGTTGTATTGTTAGGTGCGGCAACCACCATAAGTGGCATAAGCACTGCCACACTTAATAGCCATAGTCTCATACACGTCCAATCTTACGAGAAACAATCGTAACAGCAATCAACGCAAATAAAATAGAAGAGCCTATGAGCATGCCTCCTTCGATAAGAAGATTAAACTCAGGGAGCATAATATCCAGCTCTGCGGCAAACTCTTTAACAATAGTTATTTTTGGCGCTATGGTATAAATGGCGCATACGGCAATGGAGCTTATGAGTGAATCAACCAATGTCATGCGATATAGCATTGCACTTTTCATAAAAAATGAGGCACCAAAAAGTGTCATAATAGACATTCTTCTATTGTGCTCATACGTCCAAATACGAATCTGTTTGAAAATTAAAAGTACGGCTACAAATGCCACAAAGAAGGCAAAAATATAGACCATCGCTTGCAACAGTAAAAACATTTTAAACATCTTTTCATGCGTTTTAGCAAATGTTTCTATCCGTGTTATGGAACTTATGCCTAAAAGTTTCTGTTTAATCGCTTCCACTCTTTTTTTATTCGGAATAGATTCGAGCTTTAAAGAGTAGAATTTAGGGAGTGCTACTTGTAAAAGAGCTAAGTTTTTAGAAGACATATCGTTTTTTAGACGATCCAAAATCTTTTTACTGCTAATCTCAGACAAACTCTCAATCTCTGGAATCTGTTTTTTCAATTCTTCTTCTTTAAGTTCGGCCGAAGAGACAACGACAATGGCATAATCATTCACAATTTTAGTCGCATAATCATTGACAATACTCTTAATAACATTGGTAAACTGAAATGAAAAGAGTAGAACAAAGACCGAAATCATAATTGAAAAATGGCTACTAATTGACCTCATGCAAAACGCCACCTTCTAAAAAATAGTGTTTATAATCAATGCCTAATGTTGAGGGAATATTATGGGTTACGACTAAAACGGTTGTGCCCAAGTGTTCTTTTGCCCCTTTGAGTAGATTCCAAATAACTTCACTGGAATAACTATCAAGATTACCTGTAGGCTCATCTGCTAAAATTAAGACGGGATTATGAGCAAGAGCTCTTGCCATCGCTACACGTTGTTGTTCACCACCGCTGAGTTCATAAGGGTATTTATTGATTTTATGCAACAATTTGACATGTTTCAAAAGTTTGTGTGCTTGCTTAATACAGACACTTTTTGAAAATCCACCAATAATGAGAGGCAACATAACATTTTGTTCGACCGTCCACTCATCAATAAGTTTATAATCTTGAAATACCACGCCCAAATAGCGTCTTAGAAGATTGAGCTTGGAACTGCTAATATTTTTAAAATCTACACCGCACACATTAAGGTCCCCACGGTTTGGGAAAAGCTCGCCGTAGAGAGATTTGATAATCGTTGATTTTCCACTACCACTTTTACCCGTGATAAAAACAAATTCTTGCGATTTAATGAGCATACTTGCATCGGTGATGATCGGCTCATCTCTGCCATAGCTAATATTTAAGCCATTGGCTTTAATCACATATTCCATGAAACCACTCTTTAATTAATGTATGCGCCGCACTGTTGTTTTTCGTCGCTAAAATTGTCGCAGGAAGGTAAGAAACCTTGCCCTCTTGAATCTGTATATAACACTTTTCATTACGCTCATTGGCGCCAAAAGAGAGGCGAATGAGTCCGCTTTTATCGTCAATTTCAAACAGCTCTTCAAAATGCACAAAAAAGCCATCGCCTCGTAAAAGGTCATCTTTAAAGGCATCTCTAATTTTTGCAAAATCGACCTGTTCATCAAAACGTAATGTTCCTAGTTTTGGAATAGGCAAAGAAGCTATTTCATTGGTGAGCGTAACATCGTAAATGTCTTTTTCCATTTTGCGCCAACGATCTTCATACTTACTTGTAATCTCCAAATCAGCGTTTTTCTTTACCTGCACATTGGCATGAGAAAGCTGCATCATTTGAGAAAATGCGAACTCAAAGTAAAGGGGGCTGTCCGTTCTAAGCTCTAACGTACCCTTTACATGTAAAACCCGAAGAGCCTCTTCAATAAAAGCAGCCGAGAAGACACGGCGGTGCGGTTTTTTATCCCAAGGTACGGGGAAATGAACAAAGATTCGCCCAACAACGTTAGAGGGTAAAAACTCCATAAAAAGACGCGCATCATAATCAACAACAAGAATATTTTCGATATTTTGAAGCTCACACTGTTTCAAGACTTGCTCAATGGATGGCTTATGAATCTCAAGTCCAATAAACTGAATATGAGGATGTTTTTTAGCTTGATGCAAAAGATGTCTTCCACTGCCAAAGCCAATCTCTACCCAAATTTCACGATTCACGTCAAACTGATTTGCAAAAAATTCAATCTCTTTGAGATAAGGTGAATGCTTTACATGTAAAAATTTTTTAGGTTCAATATTGGAAAAAATCTCTTTGGCTTCGCTCGCATCTCTAAAGTCCATTAAGACTTTTTGTAAGAAAGAGGCTTGCGTTGGACGTGTGACTTTGTCGCCTTTGACAAGGAGTCCTCCATCTTCTTTTTGGTGAATGCGAATTAAAAGTTGCTCCCCTTGCATAGAAGCCATCACCAGCTTGTTGCCTCGCTTTGAGCGGGCTTCATAGCTAAATGTAGTCTCTTTATACGTGCAAGGGTAGCTTAAAGGTTTTAGCGTTTGCGTATGAAAATTTGGCATAAATGGCTTTTAATCCTTAGGAATCACGATAACTACGCTATCAGAAGGTTTTGAAGCAATACCGTATTTGTCAATTGCAATAATATTGTATTTGTATTCTACGCCGCGAACAACGTCTTGGTCACTGAAATTGCTCTCAAAGATGCCTGTAAAATTTTGTTTTTTAGTTTTACCGGAGACTTCAAATTCTTTAGTAATGCTGTACTTAATGGCATTATCATCCCCACCCCATGAAATAACAACAGAACTACCATCGTATTTGGCAGAACGTACAGAAGGGGCGTTAAGTGCTGGCAATGTCATACCTGCAATTGAGCCATCTTGTTTTGATTCAAGACCATCAACATCAACAGCAACCACACGGTAATAGTACGTTTTGCCATTATCACTGACAAGGTCTTCAAATTCAGTATTTTGCGTTTTGCCATAATAGCTATAAAACATACTTGATGTTGGAGAACGGTAAATTTTATAATAAGAAAAATCACTTGTCGTTGAAGCATTCCACGTTAAAATAATTTTTTTAGGTAGATCAGACGTTGCTTTTACACCTGAAATTCCCTTAGGTAGTGGCTTTGAAGATGCTTCAACCGTATCGCTTGGTTTGGAGAGAACACCATCAACAGTTTTGACTTTCACACGGTAACGATAAACAGCATTATCTCTAATGTCTTTATCAATGTACTCTGCATTTAATCTACCTTTGACTTTACCAACTTCTTCCCATGCACTTGATTTATATTCATTACGCTCAACAATATAATACTCTACGCTCTCCAGAGAATGTGGTCGCCAAATGATTTTGATACGAGCTGGAAGCCCTGAAACGGCGTTAATAAATGAAACAGAATCAATGGCACCTGTTGTTGGTGTATTGGCAACAAGCGCTGTTGTTGTCACACTTGCCATAGAACTTAGAGCAGATTCATGTTTCTCAGCTGAGTATGTACTCATCTGATAACTATACGTTGAATTGGGTCTTAATTTTGTATCAACATAGTGTGATACATACCTGTCTTTAATGGTGGCAATTTTTTTCATGCTATTGCCCTCCATACGATATAAGTAGTACCCTTCTATTTGCGCACTGTAAATAGGCGTCCACTCAAAACCAACTTCCGTGGCACCTGGGAGTGTACGAATTCCCTCTATATGAGGCAAAGATGTATCGACGACGGGTTCTTTAGGCGTTTCAACTGTCTTTGTGCATCCACCGATTACAAGACTCAAAGCCATTAACGATGTTATCAAAAGTAATTTTTTCATGTACCTCTTCCTTACTGAAATGGTGTATTAAACAAACATCAAAATCATCCCATGTTGGGGCAGTTATTTGCAATAATTGTCCTGTTTTAGGATGCTTTAAATACAAGATATAAGCATGTAACATAACTCTTGGTATTGTACCATTTTGGCTCTTAAAGCCGTATAAACTATCGCCCAAGATATGGCGAGAGAGGGAAGCTAGATGCACTCTAATCTGATGTGTTCGCCCCGTAAAAAGTTTTGCCGCAATCAACTCTTTTTTGCCATCACGTGATGTTAAGAGCTTTGCAAAAGCACTTTTTGCCATTCTTCCATCTCTCATAACATCCATTTTTAAACGGTTGTTAGCACTTCGACCAATCGGCAATTCCACAACGATATTGTCTTTGAGTGGCAAATCAATAATGGCAAGATAATACCTTCCCATACTTTTATCTTCCAATTGCGAAGAGAGGCTTAAGTGTGCCTCATTATTTTTAGCAATAACCAGTGCCCCACTCGTCTCTTTATCGATACGATGCACGATACCATGACGCTCTTCTCCGCTAATGGTTGAGAGATTGATACCTTTAAATTTCAGCCAATCCACCAGTGTTGCTTCTTTGACACTGGGTGCGCCATGAACCGTTAAAAAAGGAGGTTTATTAATCACCAAAAGATCGTCATCTTCGTATAATATTGGCACGTCAAAATTGATTTCATAACTACTAGGACTTTCATCCGCTTGTACAAATTCATAACTGACGACATTGCCTTCATTCAGCTTGAAACTACATTTATGGATGCGCTTTCCATCCACAAACACACCTACGTTTTTAATGAGTTTTTCGACTTGATTGCGCGGCAATTCTAGAGCTTCACTCATAGCGGCATCCAGCCTTTTTGACTCTTTACATGTAAACTCCATCCAGCCTACTTTCCTCTATTTTTTGATATACTTGCGAAAACTTTCCAAAGGGATATAGTGTTTCAAATTGATAGGCGCATCTTAACACATTTTGATTTTTTAATTCCTATGCTTGTACTGCCTATCATTGTTCTTTCTTATTTTCTGATCTCTGAAGCAAATGTCATGCTTGCCAATAAACAGATTGTCTATTATACCGTTGGCGTTATCACATTTCTTTTCTTTTTCATTATACCCATTAAAAAAATAGAGTGGGTCATCCCTTTTTTTTATTGGGTGACGATTATTTTGCTGGTGAGTGTCGATTTCTTTGGTATCGCAAAACTAGGTGCTAGGCGTTGGCTTGAAATCCCATTTGTACATTTCACGATTCAGCCCTCAGAGATTTTTAAACCTGCTTTTATTTTGATGCTTGCCTATCTCATCAAGCACAATCCTCCCGAAGAGAATGGTTATGGATGGAAATCTTTTTTTAAACTAAGCTTCTACATTGTATTGCCATTTATTTTAGTCGCTAAAGAGCCCGATCTTGGAACTGCTATGATTTTAGTTCTCTTAGGCTATGGCACACTTTTTGTCATCGGTGTTCACAAAAAAATATGGATTACGTTAGCAATCCTTGTGGGAATTTGCAGCCCTATTATGTACAATAATTTGCATGACTATCAAAAACAGCGTATTACGGATTTTATCTCTGAAAAACCAAGTTATCATGTTAAGCAGTCTATTATTGCTATTGGATCTGGCGGGCTTACGGGAAAAGAGCGTAGTGAAGCAACGCAAACACATTACAAATTTTTACCCATTGCTACGAGTGATTTTATCTTTGCTTATACCGTTGAACGCCTTGGCTTTTGGGGTGCATTAGGACTCATTGTCTGTTATGCCCTTTTGGTCATGCATCTGTTAAGCCTCAACTTTATCCTCAAAGAGGACTACTTTGCAAGAGTCATCACTAGCGGTATCTCTTTGCTTATTTTCTTTTATATGAGCATTAACATTGCCATGACGATTGGTCTTGCTCCTGTGGTAGGTGTCCCTTTGCCTTTTTATAGCTATGGAGGCAGTAGTTTTATCACTTTTTTTGCACTTTTTGGAATTTTAGAGAACTTGTTAGCCTTTCGATTTGATCCAACCTATCGTTCCATCAAATATTCGCTCTAAGCCCCTATGTAGCGTTATTTTTCGTTACTTTTTATCTTCTTTTAACAATTAAAAAGATACAATTTCACTCTTTAAAATGGGTCCTTAGCTCAGTTGGTTAGAGCACCCCGCTCATAACGGGGTGGTCGAGTGTTCGAGCCACTCAGGACCCACCACTTGCTTCTTGGTCTTGATTACTTTTAATTTGATACAAAAAGGTAAACGTTATGAAAAAAGCACTTCTTTTTTTAGCAATCGCTTCACAGATATCTCTCTTTGCAGGTTTTTTAGATGATCTTATTGGTAAAGATAAAACTTATCTGGAAGCCAATGGTTTTAAATGTACAGAGTTTTCCTGTGTTACGAAGGATCAAAACTACTTTAATATTAAGCTCCTAGACAATGCCATTGAATATGTTGAAGTTTACAGTACAGATAAAGATGAAGTTTACCGCGTAGCACTTTATCTCTACCAAAACGACAAACTTAAAAATAAAGAGATGGATGAGGCATTTTACAAAGCCCTTACAAAACTGAATGAAAAATCAAAACTGACTTATGAGCTCTCTAAAGTCAGTGACAAATTTGGCAATGAAGCGCTTATTACTATAACTGATACCAAAAAAGCCTCTGCCTATGTTAATTCACTTCGCGATACCTACTTTGAAAGTATGAAACAATACAGCGAAACTGGCAGCCGTAAATAACAAATTCTTATTAGGCACTATCCTCCTATGAGATAGTGCCTTAACGTTCTCTCTTTTTTACCTCTTATTTTACCCATTATTCCATCTCTCACTTTAAAACAAATTACGCTTTACTGCATACCTTCATGCATACAAAAAAGAAGAAACATAAGGTGTCATCTGATAAGAGAAATGGAGGGTGTTATCGTTGTCGTCATAAACGAAGGGTATTGATTACCTTAGGATGAAGTATAAACCTCATCCTAAGGTGAAAAGAGCTGGTTCTTTAGATCTCAATACGGCGAGAAACGCCAATCAGTTTTTCTTGAGGGAAATTATAGAAACTAACAAAGCTTGGAGACATGTCTTTAACAAGAGCATAGAGTTTCCATGAGAAATGCTTAGAAACGATCTCTTCATCTCCATAAAAAATTGTTCGCTCATTAATGCCTTGCTTTTTAAGAATCTCTTCCATATTGAAGACTTCCATATAGCCAACATGAATCACAAGAAGATCAAGTCCCTCAGCTAAAGATTTGAATTCTGTATTGATGCCTAAAGGCTCACTGGTAGGCTTTACTTTGACAATGACGTTTTTCTCATAAATAATGCCATTTTGAAACATAGTTTTAGGGATGTATGCTGGAATATTTTCTGCCTTACGAGCAAAGAAAAGAGCAGTACCTTCAATGTGGGACTCTTGTGCATAATGCGTTGTATAGGCTTTTAAGAAGTTTTCTTTATCGACTGAATGAAACGATGAATAAAGACGCTCTTGTCCTTGTGTATAAAGAACGATAAAACCAAGTGGAACTGCTGCAATTAAAAGCGACCAATAACCACCATGAGGAATTTTCAAGAGACACGATGCAAAGAAGATAAAACTAACGATTCCAGAAAATGAAGCAAACCCCATTTTAATCCACTCTTTGCGGTAAAAAAAGATCATCGTCATCAAAGCACCTGTAATGCTCATCGCTCCGGCAACGGCTAAACCATAAGCTGCCGCTAGCTTTGCAGACTCTTTAAAGACAAAAAGCATAATGATGACACACACAAATAAGAACCAGTTAATTGATCCTACGTAGATTTGTGAACGCAATTCATGGGAAGTGTACTCAACGCGAAAATGAGGGAAAATACGTGTTGTCATCGCTTGATAGAGCACTGAGAAAATACCACTAATCATCGCCTGAGAAGCGATAACCGTTGCTATAATTGTTAATATAAGAAAAGGAATATAAAAAATTGGGGCAAACTCTTGCATCATTTCAAACAGAGGGCTACCGACAGATTCAGGATGTGTCAATAAAAAAGTACCTTGCCCGTAATAGCTTAAAATCAATGCAACAAAAGCAAAAATCCATCCTTTAAGAATAGGCAAGCGTCCTAAATGTCCCATATCAGCATACAACGCCTCGCCACCCGTAGTTGCAAGAATAATGTCTGCTAGGATAATAAAGGTTATAGCAGGATGATCCAGTGCAAAATTAATGGCATACATAGGATTAATAGCTTTTAAAATGGAAACATCTTGACTGACATACCAAAGACCTACTCCGCCTAAACACAAAAACCAAATCACCATAATAGGACCAAAGGCGGCAGCGACTTTTTCAACACCTCGTTTTTGTACCACAAAAAGAGAAAACGCAATCAAGGCAGCAAAAACTAAAAGTGCTGTTTGGGGAAGTTCTGCATAAGAGGGTATTAAAAGTATACCTTCCACCGCGCTCAGAATACTAATGGCAGGAGTTATAACACCATCTCCAATCATTAATGAAAGACCTAAAAAGCCTAAAATAGAGACCATAGAAACCATTTTTGCACTTTTAAGATGTGGCGTAAGCATCTGAATCAGTACAACGGTACCACCCTCTCCTTTTTCGCTCAAACTTGTTGCCAGCCACGCATATTGAATGGTAACAAGAATCGTTAATGCCCAAAATACAAACGATAAAATGCCATAAATGCTAGCAACGGTAGGAGGAATAATAAGAAAAATAACGGCTAGGGTATAAATAGGGCTTGTTCCAATGTCACCATAAACAACACCCAGTGCTTTGACGACCATCATCTCATTTTTCATACGTTCTTTTAACGTCATATACAAGTATCCTTTTCTGTGTGAAAAAACATTTTTTACACTCACGTAAAAAAAGTGCAAGAGACTATTCTATTGCTAACAATATTAAATTTTCCTAAATGTCATAAAAGCAGAAAATAAAATCAAGAAGCATGGAAGATTTTTGGAAGAGATTTGATCTCTTAAAAAATCTTCCATGTAAAGATATTAACTTTGTGATTTTGACAGAGCTTTCACCGCTTTTTGAATCGCATTTAAAAGCCTGTCAATCTCTTTTTTCGTGTGCGTATAATGAATCGTGATACGAAGCCAGCCTGGCTTTTCATCAAATTTTTGTCCATCTTCAAGGTGAAGAAGATCATGACCATACGGTCCTGCACAGCTGCACCCTGCTCTGGTTTGAATACCAAAATGATCAGAG
Source organism: Sulfurospirillum oryzae (assembly GCF_025770725.1). NCBI lineage: Bacteria > Pseudomonadati > Campylobacterota > Epsilonproteobacteria > Campylobacterales > Sulfurospirillaceae > Sulfurospirillum > Sulfurospirillum oryzae. The sequence continues at coordinate 180,738 of NZ_JANZKZ010000001.1, forward strand.
AGGTATTGCGAAATGGTATAGGGATTGATCCCTTCAAAATTGAGAGAAAAGATAGGAAGTTTATCTTGTGAATATTTACAATAGAGTTTAACGCCTTTAATGGCACGTATACGTGAGCCAAAATAGAACTTCAACTCCTCTTCAAGAGCATGAATTTTTTCTAGCCCTATTTCATTACGTAGTTTATAGGCAAGTGAAGCTTTAATAAATTGCAAAATGGCAGGTGTTCCCGCATCTTCAATCAGTTCAATGTCACTTAAAAAATTGTGCGAAGTACGTGAGACATATCCTACCGTTCCACCACCCGCAAACGTTGGCGTTTTTTCAGTACACAACGCTTTTTTCATAACCAAAATACCACATGATCCAACCCCGCCAAGAAGCTTATGCGGTGAGAGGAAAAGAGCATCGTAGTAATTACAATCAATGTTAATATAAGGTGAAGCCGCGGCGGCATCAAGGCATAAAATGCCATTATAACGTTTAATAATCTTATAGATACTCTTATAATCGCTCACAATACCCGTAACATTGGAAGCTACCGAAAAAGAGGCAATAATCTCACGCTCTTTATACGCTTCTAATTTAGTCTCTAAAAAGCTGATGTCAATTTTTTCTTCACTGTCTAAAGGGATGCGCACAACTTCGCATAGTCCTTCACGAAAACTGAGTTCATTGGAATGATGCTCATAAGGTCCTACAAAAACGACAGGAAGATTTTCTGGCTTATGCGCGTAGCGTTTAAGCGTGCGAGGAGGAATGTAAAGACCCATTAACTCTTGAAATTTTTTAATCGCACCTGTAGCACCCGTGCCACAAGGAAAAATGTAAAAGCTCTCATCAATTTCAAGTGCTGCGCGTAAGTCATTTCTCGCTTGTGCATAATAACGACTCGTTGTAACCGCACTAGAGGCTACCTCCGAGTGGGTATTGGCATAGGTTTTGAGTATCTGCTGCATCTGTTTTTCAATGGGCTTGTAAGCTTGCCCTGATGCAGTGTAGTCAAAATAGAGAATATTTTTATCTTTAATGATATTTTTACGAATCGCTTGCACTACTGTATCCAAAAATTTTTAGGTATTATACCCTTTATAAACTCCTTATGCGATGATTGGAATCAAAAATGATTGACGAAACCTTGCTTAACAGCCTAAGTGCCAAAGAAAAAGAGCTCTTTAAACAAGGTCTAAAAGACCTTATTAACCAAACGTATGTCATCGAAGATGAGTACAAAAAGCTGGGTGAATCGTATACCTCATTGCAAGATTTCATTCGTCAAATCATCGAAGTACAGCCTAACGCTTTGTGGGTTTTTGATGAAGATGGTGCCATCTTTTTACAAAACAGTGAAGCTAAAAAAATCGGCATGATCTTAGAAGGACTCTGCCTTGAAGAGGAGAGTGAGGTCGAATTTGAAGGCAAATCTTATCTCATTAAAAGCGTCACTAAAGGCGATAAAAAAATTATCACCGCCACGGACATTACTGAGGGAAAACGTCAAGAACGCCTTGTTTCCATGGGACAAGTTGCCGCACACCTCTCCCATGAAATTCGAAATCCCATAGGCTCCGTGTCCTTACTTGCCTCAACCCTTTTAAAGAAAGTTGACCCCAGTGTCAAACCTCTTGTGACGGAGATTAAAAAATCCATTTGGAGGGTGGAACGCATCATTAAAGCAACCCTTCTTTTTACGAAAAATGTCCAGATCAACCCAAGCTATTTTTACCTTGATCGCCTCATTAAAGAGTGTGAGCAAGCCATTTCGCACTACTCCTACACTAAAGAGGTGGCATTTCATTTTGATCTGCCTCATGTGGAGATCAAAGCGGATTTTGAGCTTTTAAATTTAGTGCTTCAAAACTTTATTTTTAACGCGATTGATGCCATTGAAGAGTGTGATAAAGAGAGTGGTAATGTCACGATTTCATTTGTGGAAGATAGCGATTGTGTTATTTTACATGTAAAGGATGATGGCAAAGCGATTGAGAATAAAAACATTCTGTTTGAGCCCTTTAAAACAACCAAAACCAAAGGGAATGGTTTAGGACTTGCCCTTTCATTGCAGATCATTCAAGCACACAATGGCAAGATCAACCTGCTTGAAGATCCAAAAGGCTTTGAAATCAAAATCGCAAAATAGAAGGCTTTGACAAGAAGCCTAAGCCTTACATGTAAAGACTAAACAACCTTTACAAAATCCCATTCTGCGATTTTTTCATCAATGCTATCATCGACACTAAAGCCAGTTTCGATGACAACATCTTGTAGTTTGGAGGTAATAATAAGGTGCAAAGGTCTGCGACCTGAACTCTCTCGCACGATCTGATACAACCGTTCAATTTGAGTGGTATCATCGCCAAGATCCAAAAGAAGCACCTTCGGATCAAGAGGAATTTCAATAACTTTGGTCTCAATTTTCTCTTTTTTAGCCTCGGCGAGTTCCATGATTTTCATTACACGAATCTTCGCATTCTGCCCATCATTGGTCACTTCAACTTTAAAACAGAGTGGTTTTTCAATATCCATACGAGAGAGTGCTTCAAGCTGTTTTTCAAAAACGGTAAGCTCCATAGAACCATGAAAATCCATTAAAGAGATGATGCCAAACTTGTTGCCTTTTTTGCTGATCTTCTCCGTAATACTCTCCACTTTGCCAATAAAAAGCGCTTTACTGCCATCTTCAATCTGATCGCGCTCACTGGAGAGCGTGTAGTTCATCTCATCAATTTCCGCTCTAAAAGCATCTAATGGATGCCCTGAGATGTAAAAGCCAATCGTCTCTTTTTCAAGCTCAAGCATGCGTTTGTTATCAAATTCAGGAATATTTTCAATGTTCACTTGAACCGTCGTCATCTCAACCATATCGCCAAAGAGTGAATACTCCGCCATTTTCTTAGCACGACTACACTCGGCACTTGCCTCAATAATGCTATCAATATTTTCAAGCAAAGCACGTCTTGTATAGCCAAAATCATCAAAACTACCTGATTTTATAAACGATTCAAGGACTTTTTTATTGACTTTGGAACTGTCAATACGCGAAATGAAATCACTCATATCGGCAAACAGACCTTCCGCTCGAGCTTCTAAGATTTTGCTGATTGCAGCATTGCCCACACCTTTGATCGCGCCCATACCAAAGAGAATCGCTTCTTCTCCTGAGTCATCCGTAATAGCGCTAAATTCGATTAAACTGCGCTGAATAGAAGGTGGTAAAAGTTTAAGACCAAGACGCTTGACCTCATCAATGTACTTAACAATTTTATCGGTGTTATCTTGCTCTGAAGTAAGAAGTGCAGCCATAAACTCTTGTGGATAGTAACATTTAAGATACGCTGTCTGGAACGTCACCATCGCGTAAGCAGCAGAGTGCGATTTGTTAAAACCATATCCTGCAAACTTTTCAATCAAGTCAAACAATTCGATCGCATGCGATCTATCCAACCCTTTATTGACCGCACCTTGCGCAAACTCTTCGGCTTTTTGTTTCATATAGTCGATTTTTTTCTTACCCATCGCACGACGAATAAGATCCGCTTCGCCAAGGCTAAAACCGCCAATGGACTGAACGATCTGCATAACTTGTTCTTGGTAAACAATAACCCCATAGGTTGGCTCTAAGATCGGTCGAAGAGGCTCGGTAAATTCATCAAAGAAGTAGCTGATCTCTTTTCTGCCGTTTTTACGGTCGATAAAGTCATCCAACATTCCCGATTCCATAGGACCTGGACGGTACAAGGCCAAAACCGCAATAAGATCTTCAAAGGTTGTCGGTTTAAGACGTTCATTCAACGATTGCATACCGCTGGATTCTATCTGGAAAAGCCCTACAGTAGCACCACTTTGAATCAGTTCATACACCTTAGGATCGTTCATATCAAGTGTGTTAAAGTTGATCTCTTTGTTGTAGCGAGATTTGATGAGTTTGAGCGCATTATCAATAACGGTGAGGGTCTTTAGACCCAAAAAGTCGAACTTGATTAAGTCGACATCTTCGAGGTAGTTCAGTGAATACTGCGTGACGAGATGATCTTCACCAGAGGGTTGATAAAGCGGTGTTTTATGCCACAACTCTTCATCGCTAATAACCACACCCGCGGCGTGCATACCTGAGTTTCTATTGAGTCCCTCAAGTGCTAACGCAAACTTCCACACGCGTTGCATCTTAGGACTGCTTTCAATGAGTTCACGAAGTTTTGGCTCTTTTTGAAAAGCGCCACCTTTATACCCCTCTTCGCCTTCTACTCCAATGCCATTAAGCGTAATGCCGAGTTCATCTGGAATAAGTTTTGCCATCGCATCGGCTTCGGCGTAAGGAATGGCAAGAACACGCGCCACGTCACGAATAACGCCCTTTGCCAAAAGCTTACCAAAGGTGATGACTTGCGCCACGTTGTAACGACCGTATTTCTCAACCACATAGTCGATAATCTCGCCACGTCTGCTTTGACAAAAGTCAATATCAATATCGGGCATACTAATACGTTCAGGATTCAAAAACCTCTCAAAGAGAAGGTTGTAAGGCATCGGGTCGATGTCGGTGATGAAAAGCGAATAGGCAACCAAGCTACCTGCCGCAGAACCCCGTCCAGGTCCTACTGGTACACCTCTGTCTTTGGCTTCACGGATGAAGTCCCAAACGATGAGCATGTAGCCAGGGAATTTCATATCGCAGATGATTTTAATCTCTCGCTCAAGTCTTGCTTTGTACTGCTCATGTTTGCTTTCATCAACGTATAAAAGACGTTTTTCAAGTCCTTTGCGACTTTGATAAGCAAAAAAGTCATCATCACTCTCAAAACTAAGCCCCTCTTTGGCGGCATACTCTTTCATAAACTTAAATTTTGGAGGTGTTGGATCGCCTAATTTGATCTCTAAATTACACTTTTCCACAATCTCTTGTGTGTTGGAAATGGCTTCTGGAATGTCGGCAAAAAGGTCGCTCATCGCGGTTGGAGATTTGACGTAAAATTCATGCACAGAGTGGCGCAAACGGTTAGGATCGTCAAACTCTTTGTTCATCGCAATACACATAAACGCTTCGTGCGCTTCGGCATTATCTTGTTCTAGGTAGTGGGTGTCATTGGTCGCAATGATTTTAATGTTCGTCTCTTTGGCAAGTCGCAAAATATCATCATCAATAAAGTGCTGATCAGGAATTCCATGACGCATAATCTCTAAGTAAAAATCTTCGCCAAAAATTTCCTTGTATTCAAGGGCGATCTCTTTGGCTCGCTCGTACCCACGCGCACCAAATTGAACGTTGCGTTTGTTGTTAAGATTGAGATGCCAGTTCACTTCGCCTTGCAGACACGCCCCTGAACAAATAAGACCTTCAGAATGCTCACGCAAAAGCTGTTTGTTAATACGAGGATAGTAGTAAAACCCTTGAATGTAGCTCATCGATGAGAGATACATCAAGTTTTTATAGCCTATCTCATTTTTGGCGTATAAGCAGAGGTGAAAACGCTGTTTGGTCGTCTTATCGCCGATGTCATCTTGGTTATGAATGTACGCTTCCATGCCAATGATGGGCTTGATGCCCTCTTTGCGCATCGTTTTGTAAAAATCAATCGCGCCAAACATATTGCCATGATCCGTTATGGCAACGGAAGTAACGCCTTGGGATTTGAGTTTTTTAGCTAGTTTGCCTATTTTATTGGCACCATCAAGCAGTGAGTATTCTGTGTGTAAATGTAAATGGGTGTAGGTTGTGTCGCTCATCATATCTCAATTAAATTATTTTGAGTGATTGTACCGCATACCCACTTAAAAAGCCTTACACCTCTCTTTACATGTAAGACTTTTAGACAACGCAAACAGGGATTTAAGCCAATAGCGAAGTTGCCTTGGCAATTTGCATTTCAAGCTTAAAAAGTTCTGCTTGGTATGAAGCTAACAGAGCCTCTTTTACTTGAAGATTTTTCATACTCAGTTCATCATTTTTAGCGGCTTTCTGTTCCGCCGCAATCTCTTTTTCAAGCTCGGCAATCTTTTTTTCTAATGCTTTAACTTGCGCATCGATAATGCTGCCGCTTGAGGAGGTGTCACTTGTTTCAGAAGATGCGCTCGTATTTACATTCTCTTTGCGACTACGGGCAGTATTTTGACCTGTTAGAAATGGATTAGTGTATGATGGGTTAATGGTGTTCATGTCCATCTCCTTTCTCTGTTTACACTACAGTTATATCGGAAAATTCGTGAAAAAATAGAGAAGAGAAAGGCTTACATGTAAAGAAGTTTATCTTTACATGTAAGGTCAAATTTTAGCCAAGTTTACTCATGATATTTAAGATGTCACCTGTTTTTTCTTGAATCTCTTCAACATCAGCGGTTAAGGTGTTCATCTCTTTGGCATTGGTGCTCATCTTTGCAGAGCTATCAACAATACCACCCACGATAACGCCAATGGTCGCTTGAATTTGGCTCAGAGAGTGGTTGGTTTTATCGGCGAGTTCTCGAATGTTATCGGCAACGACGGCAAAACCTCGCCCATGTTCACCCGCACGCGCGGCTTCGATAGCGGCATTAAGCGCTAAAAGATTGGTCTGATCGGCAATGTCACCAATCATATTTAAGATGTCATTAGCCTCTTTTGCATTTTGCGTAAGCGTACTTAGTGTTTCAGCAAGATGCTGTTGAATCGAGCCCATCTCTTGCATAGAAGCTGTGGTTTTTTTAACGATACGGTTAAGATCACTCAGTGGCTCATTTTTGATGGTTGCAACAGAGCTTGCGAGTTGTTGCGAACTTTCATTGATCTTCGCACTCTGTTCTGCATTTTCTTCAATCATTTTAGCTAATGCACTGCCAAGAGCATTGACACCCTCAACCAACTCTTTAAGCTCACCATTAGTGGAGATCATAATCGGATGACTAAAATCGCCATTTTGAAAATTTTTAAGCGATAAAAGCGTTGCTCGCATCACTTCATTCACTTTTTCAATCATCGCATCTATCTCATACGAGAGGCGATTGGTTAAGAAGTTGGATGAAACATACGATGTTTGATTGTTCATATAACCATTGGACATTTTAGAACAGATAATCAGCACTTCGCCGACAACGCGAATATCATCGAGTCGCAGTTTTTCAAAATCTTTAAATGTCTTATTGATAACATTGACAGTTGTGCCTATTTCATCATTTTCATGGTCACTTAATTGATAATCTATGAGATTCTTTTTATTGGTCACATAAAGTCCAAAATCTTCCACATATTGCTTCAAATTCGCCATACGTCGACCTATAAGTTTTTGACTTAAAAAGCGTGAAATGAAAGAGAACACCACAACAACCACCAATAAAATAACGCTATTGCGAATGACCAAGGAGACTAAGGCTTCATCAATTTTTTGTTTTTCTTTGGCAACAAGAACATCAATATCATCGGCATAAACACCTGTTCCAATAATCCATCCCCACGGTTTAAAACCCTCGACAAAAGAGATTTTGGCTTGCGGTGTGTTAAAGCCTGGCTTTTCCCATAGATAATTCACAACACCTTTACCATTTTTTGAGACCACATCGACAAATTCATTAAATAAAAATTTACCCGCAGGGTCTTTAGACTTGCTCAAATCTGCACCATCAAGAGCGGGTTTAATGGGGTGCATTATCATTTTAGGAGCAAAATCGTTAATCCAGAAGTAACCATCTTCACCAAAACGTAACTTTTTGATTGCTGTTTTTGCTTTTTCTTGATAGGCTTTTACTACCGCAGGATCGCTCTTGTCAGGATCATTTTGCAACGCTTCATAAAAAGAGTTCACAATTTGATAGGCAATCTTAACTTTATCCGTAAGTGCCTCAACTTTTTCATGGGTCATAACAGAACGAATGCCTTCTAATCTTCCTTGTGCCTCATTATTCATCAAAATAATCACAACCAAAGTTGACACAACCGCCGTTAGCACTAAAGAGACAATCAGGAGCATCGTAACTTTAAACTGAATCGTTAGCTCTTTCATTATCTTCCCTCACTTGCGCGCATTTGTCCATATAACTTTGTATATTTTTCAACCTCATCACGACTTGCCATTTTACGAACCGATAGATAATGATCTTTCCCAAAAGGGAAAATGGTCGCATAAACCCAATAATATTTTCCATTCTTAGTCCGATTCTTGACAAATCCTTGCCAAACATCTCCTTTTTTGATCGTCTCCCACATCTCTTTAAATGCCACTTTAGGCATATCGGGATGCCGAATCATATTATGAGGTTTGCCAATCAGCTCATCTAGGCTGTATCCTGAGAATTTAACAAAGGTTTCATCAGCATAGACAATGATTCCCTTACTATCTGTCTCCGAAACCAGTAAAGAGGTTTCATCCAGTAAAATCTCATCACCTGCAATTTGCATGCGTATATCCTTAAAGTCGTCTTTACGTCGATTATAAGTTTTGTTAGATTTGAACTTTATTAAAGCTTTAGGTCAAATATGATTATTTACATACCATTAACCCCAATATGTTACAATCTCAATAATTATAATTTACAAGGAATGCTGATGTTTTTACTCAACAAGAAGATTTTTCTCTTAGTCACATGTCTTGCTCTTGGCACGCAAAGCTATGCAGAAGAGGCAAAGAAACAACCAACGGCTGCTGCGACAAGCGCACCAGTTCCAGCTGTTGATGTCTATAAAATCAGTGCGGCGAAGGAAGAGGCTCTCAATTTTCAGTACCCAGGTAAGACGATTAGTTCTCAAAGTGTCACGATTAAAGCTCGTGCTAATGGTATTTTGATGAAAAAATTCTTTAATGAAGGCGATTTTGTCAAAGAGGGCGATGTACTTTATAAAATCGAACCCGATAGCTACGAAGCTGCATTCAACCTTGCCAAAGCCAATGCCAATGCGTTGGATGTTCAAATGCAAAAAGCAGGGAAAGATTGGGAGCGAATTAAAGCGCTTTTTGAATCAGGTGCTTCAAGTGAACAAGAAAAAGATGCCGCATACTGGGCGTATGAGGGGGCAAAGGCAAGTTTTGCGAGCGCAAAAGCTGCTTTACAAAGCGCAACGATTAATCTCGATCGCACAACCATTAAAGCAACCATGAGTGGTATGACAGGGATCAAACAAGTTGATGTGGGAGCACTCGTTACAGATGGCACTGCCCTTGTTGACATTACACAAGTCACTCCTTTACATGTAGAGTTTTCGATTCCTGATATTGACGTGATGAAGCAAAAATACAACATCAAAAATGGTAAATGGTCAAACCCAACTGAGGGTAAGCTCAAAGCTTCATTGCAAATTGGCGATGCAAAGTTTAAAGAGATCGGCGTAGTAGACTTTTTAGATAGCTCTCTCAATGCCAAAACAGGCTCACTCAAAGCGAGAGCTACCTTTAAAAATGAAGGTAAGGAGCTTCTTCCAAACCAATTTGTTAAAGTCAACCTTGTTGGGCTTACACGCAATAACGTCATTAAAGTTCCGCAAAAAGCCGTTCTTCAAAATCCTCTAGGCACCGTTGTCTTTGTTGTGGAAGATGGCAAAGCAGTGGTTAAACCTGTCAAAGTAGGCGAAGCAAGTGAAAATGACTATGTCATCGAAAATGGTCTTAAAGAGGGTGACCAAGTGGTCGTTAACAACTTCTTTAGAATTAAAGCTGGTGCTCCTGTCAAAGTTGATAAAGTGACCAACGAAGAGGCAAAATAATGTTTTCAAAGTTTTTTATCAACCGCCCTATCTTTGCAACCGTTGTTTCGATTGTCATTATTTTGGCGGGTATTATTGCAATCAAGTCTTTGCCGGTACAAGAGTACCCAAGCATTGCTCCTCCGCAAATCATTGTCTCGGCAACGTACCCAGGAGCAGATGCCCAGACTTTAGCCACTACCGTTGCGGCTCCCCTTGAAGAAGAGATTAACGGTGTGAGCAATATGCTTTACATGACCACCACAGCCGCACCCAGTGGAAACGTGAGCATCAATGTCTATTTTCAAATTGGAACCGATGTTGCCCAAGCCAAAGTGGATGTCAACAACCGTGTGCAAATCGCCACAAACAGACTTCCTGATGCGGTTAGAAAACAAGGTGTTTCCACCAGAGAGCGATCTCCTGATATTTTAAAAGTTATAGCACTCACCTCTAAAGGCAATGTCCATGACACAACCTTTATCTCCAACTACGCCCTTGTTAATATCGTCGATGATATAAAGCGCATCCCTGGTGTTGGCGATGTTATGATTTTTGGTAACAAAAACTATGCCATTCGCGTTTGGATCAAACCTGATAAATTAGCTTCTTATGAGCTTACAACTGCCGAAGTCATCAATGCGATTAAAAGCCAAAATGAGCAGTATGCCGCAGGTCAAATTGGTCAAGAGCCTATGGAAAAAGAGCCAACTTTCACCTACACGGTTAAAACCAATGGCAGACTTAAAAATGCAAGTGAATTTGACAATATTATCATCAAAGCCAATAGCGATGGCTCCTCTTTGAAGCTTAAAGATGTTGCAAGAGTCGAGCTTGGCGTTGAATCTTACATTTTCAATGGTGTTTTTAACGGTAAGCCAATGATCCCAATGGGTATTTATCTAGGCTCTGGGGCTAACGCTTTGGAAGTAGCCGCCCTTGTGGAAAAAAAGCTTGATGAAATTTCCGCTAATTTTCCAAGTGACTTAGAGATCAATACCGCGTATGATCCAACACAGTTCGTCAAAGAATCGATCCATGAAGTGGTCTTTACACTCCTCCTTTCTATTGCGCTTGTTGTAGGTATCATCTACCTCTTTTTGGGCAATCTTAGAGCGACGTTTATCCCTGTTCTTGCCATTCCTGTCTCTATCGTTGGAACGTTTGCAGGTTTCTATGCCGCAGGCTTTTCGATCAACCTTTTAACACTCTTTGGTCTTACCTTAGCCATTGGTCTGGTTGTTGATGATGCCATTGTTGTTATCGAAAACGTTGAACGGATTTTAAGAGAGGAAGATTTAAGCGTTAAAGATGCGACCATTAAAGCCATGAAAGAGATCACCAATCCTGTTATCGCCATCGTGATGGTTTTATGTGCTGTGTTCATTCCTGCGGCATTTTTGGGTGGTTTTAGCGGTATGATGTATAAACAATTTGCGATGACTGTTATCATCTCTGTTACGATCTCTGGTATTGTAGCATTGACCTTAACCCCAGCCCTTTGCGCTTTGCTTTTACGTAAGCATGAAAGTGAGCCATTTTGGTTTATTCAAAAATTCAACCAATTTTTCGATTTTAGTACAAGGCTCTTCTCAGAAGGTGTGCGTAAGACTATTCGTTTAGGATTTATCAGTGTTGCTGTTTTTGGCGTTATGATCTTTGCGATTCTTATGATTACGTCACGTATTCCAACCGGACTGGTACCCAATGAAGACAAAGGAACCATCCTTGTTATCAACAACCTTATGCCAGGAGCTTCACTGAACCGCACGCAAAAGGTAAGTCAAGAGCTAAGCGATTACGCGTTGAGTAATCCACTTGTCGAAAAAGTAGCCGCATTTTCGGGACTTGACTTTATTACAGGTGCTTATAAAACGGATTCTGGCATTAGCTTTATTCGTCTCAAACCTTGGGATGAGCGCCCTCTTCCGAATCAAACATCACAAGCCATTGCAGGTCAAATGATGGGTGGGCTTTCTCAAAATAAAGAGGCGATGCTTATTGCCGTCACCCCTCCTCCTATCATGGGTATGAGTACCACCGGTGGATTTGAGATGTACATTCAAGATAGAACGGGTTCTGATATTCAAATGCTTGATACTTACGTAAAAACGATTGTTGAAAAAGCAAGTGCGCGTAAAGAACTCGTGGCAATGCGCTCTACACTCAATACCAATGTACCGCAGTTTTTAATCAACGTAGATAACGAAAAAGCAAAATCACTGGGCGTTGATGTAGCCGATGTCTTTACAACCATTCAAGCCACCTTTGGCAATACCTATACCAATGACTTTAACCTCTTTGGTAGAACGTACCACGTTAACGTTCAATCAGACAGTACCTTTAGAGAGGGCACTGAAAACTACAGTGACGTTTTTGTCAAATCAAGCGAAGGACGCCTTGTGCCTATTAGCTCACTCGCTTCTATTAAACGTATTGTAGGTCCTGCTGTTGTTCAAAAATTCAATATGTTCCAAGCGGCTCAGATTTCAGGGCAACCCTCCGCTGGGTACAGCTCAGGTGAAGCATTACGTGTGATTGAAGAGGTAGCTAAAGAGGTCTTACCAACGGGTTATACAATCGCGTGGGCAGGAACATCGTACCAAGAAAAGCAAATGGAAAAAAGTGGAAATACCGCCTTTATTTATGCGATTATTTTCGTTTTCTTGATTTTGGCCGCTCTTTATGAGAGTTGGACGATTCCATTTGCGATCGTACTCGCCGTTCCATTTGCGCTTTTTGGTGCAGCTTTGGCGGTTTATTTTAGAGATTTACAAAACGACATCTACTTCCAAGTAGGTCTCGTAACACTCGTTGGGCTCTCTTCAAAAAATGCGATTTTGATGGTCGAATTTGCGATGCAAAAACTGCGTGAAGGGCATAGCCTTATTGATGCAACCATTGAAGGGGCAAAGATTCGTTTCCGTCCTATCGTTATGACCTCCTTTGCATTTATCGCGGGAACACTACCTCTTGCAATTAGTACGGGAGCAGGTGCCAATAGCCGTCATATCATTGGAACAACGGTTGTGGGTGGTATGATTACACTCACCGCCATCGGTACTTTCTTTGTACCGCTCTTTTTCTACCTTATTATGAAAACCAAAGAGAAATTGACTAAAAAAGGAGTCGTTCATGACTCGTAGCCTTACCCTTTTATCCTTTGTGACGATCCTCTTTTTGGGTGGATGTTCGCTCAAGCCCGATCTCAATGTTCCAATAGTAGAGACACCTCAAAGTAGCCAAGAGGCTTTACATGTAAACAAAGAGTGGTGGAAAGCATTTAACGATGCAAAGCTTAATGCGCTCGTTGATGAAGCACTCCTTAGCAGTGACGACCTTAAACTTTCTGCGCTTAAAGTGCTCAAAGCGCGTCAAACGTATGGTTTGAGTGTGGATAATGAGTTTCCAACACTCAGTGCCAATGCTGGAGGCACACGTCAAAAAACAAGTAATGAAGCCTTTTCAACTAAAAATAAAAGTGCTACATACTCTGATTATTCTTTAGGATTAGGGCTTGCTTACGAGATTGATTTTTGGGGAAGACTCTCAAGTCAAAGCGAATCAAACTGGTCACTCTATCTGTCCACCCAAGCATCGCGTGAGACACTGCGCAACAGCTTGATTCACGATGTGATCAGTGCCTATTTCAACCTAGCTTCCTTGCAAGCACGTATGGCAGTTTTGGAAAAAACCGCACAGGCGTATAAAGAGAGCTATGAATTTAGAGCTAAACAGCAAAAAGTCGGAACCATTAGCGATGTTTTAGCCAACCAAGCGCTCGCGCAGTACAACAACATCCAAGCCTCTAAAAATAGTTTGATGGAGAGCTATAAACTCCAACAAAGCGCTCTGGCTATTTTGTTAGGAAAAAGCCCGCAAGCACTTTTTGAAACTCAAAATGCAGAAGCAAGCTTACCAAGCACGCTCAATATTCCACAGGGAATCCCCTCTTCTATCATGGAAAATCGTCCTGACATCAAAGAGGCACTGGAAAATCTTAAAAGCAAAAATGCCCTTATTGGTGTTGAAAAAGCGGCTTATTTTCCAACTTTTAGTTTGACAGGAAGTTATGGTCAGCAAAGCGATGATCTTGGTAACATTCTTAAATCAACAGCAAATAGATGGAGTTTTGGACCAAGCCTCAGTGTGCCTATTTTTGATTTTGGGCGTATCAAGCAACGTGTTTCTATCTCGGAGACCGACTTGCAATCTTCACTGGTAAGTTACGAACAAAGTGTTAAAAAAGCCTACAAAGAAGTTCATGATGCTCTGGCAAAAGAGAACTTAGCCAAAAGCCGTCTTGCTTTCCAAGAAGAGGAGCTTAAAGCCTACCAAAAAGTGTTAGACCTCTCCGAAAAACGCTTTAACCAAGGCGTTGCCAATCAGCTCGAAGTCTTAGATGCCCAAAAAGGGGTACTTAGTAGCACGCTCAATGTGATTGCCACCAAACAAGTTCTCTTAACCGATCAAGCAGAACTTTTTAAAGCATTGGGTGGCGGATGGAATGAGAAAAAGCTTTTAACTGAAAAATAATAAGGAGTGAAGATGAGCCTACTTCTAAGCCCGTACGAACAAGGAAAAATTCACCTTAAAAACAAGGTGGTTATGCCTCCCATGTGCATGTATAAAGCCAAAGAGGATGGGGAAGTGACTCCTTTTCACCTCACCCATTATACGGCACGCGCGATTGGCGGAGTAGGTCTCATTATTGTCGAAGCAACAGCAGTTGAACCTCGTGGACGCATCAGCGACAATGACATTGGTCTTTGGGACGATGCGCACATCGAGGGTCATCAAAAGCTCGTAACATTGGCTCATTCTTATGGCACGAAAATGGCGGTGCAACTTGCCCATGCGGGGCGAAAAAGCATTTGCAAAGAGACAACACCCGTCGCTCCTAGTCCGCTTTTATTTAGTGAAACAGGAGGTTATAAACGCCCGCATGAACTGAGCCTTGAAGAGATAGCGGAGATTAAAACGCACTTTGTTGAAGCGGCAGGTCGTGCGCACCAAGCAGGATACGATATGCTTGAATTGCATGCGGCGCATGGTTATCTGCTCTGTGAATTTTTATCGCCACTAACCAATCAGCGATGTGACCGCTATGGTGGAAGTTTGGAAAACCGATGTGCCCTTGTTGTTGAAATTGCAGAAGCGATTGTCCATGCGACTCCTTTACCCCTCATTGTACGTATCAGTGCGGATGAATGGATGAGTGAGGGCTGGAATGTAACCGATTCTATTAAACTCTCCAAAGCACTTCAAAACGTAGGTGTTACCATAATCCACGTCTCAGCAGGTGGAAACCATGAAAAACAGACGCATATACCGTCTATTGTTCCTCTTTACCAAGCAGGTTATGCCAAAACTATTCGTGAAAATGTTGGCATCCCAACGATTGCTGTGGGACTTATTACAACAGCTAAAGAAGGCGAGAAACTTTTAAAAGAAGGATTTTGTGACCTTGTAGCGTATGGAAGAGAGCTTCTTCGAAATCCAAACTTTATCTACTATGCCGCCAAAGAACAAGGCTTAAAAGAGCTTATTGAAGTCTCATACAGTAGGGCTTTTTGAGTTTACATGTAAAGCTAAAAATGTAACATCTTTTGAAAAACTTTGGAGTATAATAAAAGCATCTTAGGCGTTTAAAGACGCTTTAAAAGGAGCTAACATGTCATCCAAACTAGTTGTTGTTGCCGATTTGCAACATTTTAAACTCTTTCGTATTAAAGCAGACCCTATGGGCAGAGAGTCGCTTGAATGTCTTTTAAGTAGTGATAGCCTTGATATTCACCTCAAACCAAGTGAAAAACTCTCCGATCGTTTAGGGCATTGTGAAACAGCATGGGGACGCCAAGGCTCAGGTGAAAATCATAACATGGCCGAAGAAGAAGAGCAAAAGCGTATTCGCGAACTGGTATTGCAAATTTCTGAAGCTCTTTTAAAATATGACCATGATGAATGGTACTTCGCAGCACCTAAGTCTATTAATCAGCCGATTGTTGGGCATTTGAATTCTGCAATTAAGACAAGTATGACGCAAAATCTAACGTTAGATTTGACCAAAACCCCAACAGATGCCATACTAGGGCATTTTGCCCAATAATCTTGTATACGCATGAATCACAATAGCAGAGGCTTCTTTGTTATTGTGATTATTAAAGATGGCTTTTTATAAAAGGAGTCACTATGTCAGCGCTCGCATGGCTTTCTCAAAAGCTAGATGATGGCAGAATTGCGTGTGAAGCATGTCATCACCATTGTAAACTTCACGAAAATGAGTATGGGCTCTGCGGTGTACGCAAAGTCGAAAATGGAGAACTTCGTCTACTTGTTTATGGCATTGCCTCAGCCATCAACATTGATCCCATTGAAAAAAAACCGATGTTTCATTTTTTGCCAGGATCAAGCATCTTTTCGTTTGGAACGGTTGGGTGTAATTTTTCCTGTAAGTTTTGTCAAAATTTTGATATTTCTCAGTACCCCCAAGAGCATCATCATGAAATTATAGGAAGTAACCTTGCCCCCAAAGATGCGGTCTATTTAGCGCAAGAACACTACTGTGGAAGCATCGCTTACACCTACAACGAACCCACCGTCTTTTTGGAGTACTCTTACGATACGGCAAAATTAGCCCATAAAGTAGGACTGAAAAATGTCTATGTTACCAATGGATATGAAACGCACAAAGCCATTGATACACTTGCCCCTTATGTAGAGGGTATGAATATCGACATCAAAGGCTATAGCCAGTCTTTTTACAAAGAGATTTGCGGGGCATCCGTAAAACCCGTGCTTGATACCATTGCCTATGCGCATAAAAAAGGAATATGGATAGAGACAACAACGCTTCTTATCCCTGGACACAACGATTCAGATAAAGAAATTCGTGCCATTGCCAAATTTCAAGCCGATCTTGATCCGTCGATGCCATGGCATATCAGCGCGTTTTATCCTATGTATAAAATGCAAGATGTCCTTCCAACACCGCCTTCAACACTTAAACGTGCTTATGAGATCGGTAAAGATGTAGGACTCAAATATGTCTATGTTGGAAATATGGATGATGAGAGCCGAGAATCGACCTATTGTCCAAAATGCAAAAAACTCGTGATAGAGAGGCATGGACACATCGGTCAATATATCACAAATCATCTGAATGATGAGGGCATCTGCCCCCATTGTCATTATAAGCTAGAAGGCATTTGGCACTAAGCTTTAAGCTTTTGAAACCAAGAGAGAGCGTCAAGCTGTTCCCATGGATATTCATCATAACCGACCTGCCCACGTGCTGCGACATCGGCGTACAAAAAGGTCTCTTTAGAGGGTTTATCAAGACCAAAATGGTTGGTTATCCATGCGGGGGTGAGTGGGAATTGTGCTTGAATTTTCTCTGAAAGAAGCTCATCGCTTAACGTAGTCGTTGCCGTTGCAAGTGTATCTATCGTAACACTAATGGGTTTGGCTCTGCCTATCACATAGGCAATTTCAACCAGTGCCTTATGCGCCAAACCTGCGGCAACAATGTGTTTAGCAATCCAGCGCGCAACGTACAGTCCTGAGCGATCGACTTTCGTGTAATCTTTCGAACTTTGAGATCCCCCTCCAATAGGAGCGTAGCCGCCATACGTATCGCATACTACTTTACGCCCACTCAGTCCAGAATCTGCGATAAAACTGTGCATCACAAATCGCCCCGTATGGTCGATAAAAAACTCTATGCTCTCAGGATGAAATAAAGGATCATCTTTAAGTGTTTCGCCAATCACGCGCTTGATGGTTTTACGCACCTCATCAATACTAAGATGACTAACATGAGGGATGGCAGCAACAATCGTCACGATCTTTTGAACTTTTCCCAGCATAAAATTCTCTTTACTTCCATAATCAAGCGTCACCTGCGTTTTAATATCAACCCCGAACTGTTCAGGATGGGCTTTGGCATAAGCATACAAGGCATCACGAATCTTTCTTGAGTAAACAATGGCTGCGGGCATAAGCTCTTTGGTCTCATTAGTGGCATAGCCAAACATCATGCCTTGATCCCCTGCACCCAATTCGCCACCTTTTTGGTCTACCCCAATACTAATGTCTGCTGATTGTTGCGAGACAATCACTTTAATCTCAGCCTCTTTAGGATCAATGGTTTCTCCATGAGAAAACCCTTTTTCAGGATAACCAATCAAACGAAGAGCATCCAAAGCGGCGTCTTGGTAAAATTTTTCTCCAACCAAAGCAGTCGTTTTGACCTCACCACCAATGATGATATGCTTTCCACTGAGAAAAACTTCTGTTGCAACTCTGGCATTGGAGTCTTGCTGAAGCAGTCTGTCAACAATGGTATCAGCGATAATGTCAGCGCATTTGTCAGGATGTCCTGCGGAAACAGATTCAGATGTAAAAAGATACATGATTGCCCCTCTTTGAACATTTTTTTGTTATTAGACTTTTTTCATAACCCATTGAAAAAAGAGTATTATTCATCATAGCAAAAATGCGTTAAAAAGGAGAAAAAATGCCTGAAAATCAACATTTAATTGACCATTTAATCACCACAGGCGCCTTGCATACAACCGCACTCATCCAAGCTTTCAAGCAGTGTGACCGAAGACTTTTTGTTCCTGATAAATTAGCGGAATTTGCTTATGCCGACCATGCTCTTCCCATCGGTGAAGGTCAAACGATCTCCCAACCCTACACCGTTGCTATCATGTTAGAACTTTTGCAGCCGCAAAAAGGAGAACACATCTTAGATATTGGCTCAGGCTCAGGCTGGACAACCGCTCTTTTAGCAACCATTGTAGGCAAAAAAGGATTTGTCGAAGGAGTTGAGCGCGTCCCCTTTCTCATCGACTACAGTCGCCAAAAATTACAAAAAGCCCATATTACCAACTGTTCTATTGAGCTTGCAGATGATTCATCTCTTGGAAAACCAGGCTGCTTATACGACCGTATTTTGGTCTCTGCAAGTGCTTCTAAAATGCCAACTGAGCTCTTGAGCCAACTTAGCCATGGAGGCATCTTAGTCATTCCTATTGAAAACAGCATCTGGCGCATTACAAAACAAGAAGATGGAACGATCGATACGTATGAACTTCCAGGCTTTGCATTTGTTCCGCTTATTGAACCCTCTTCATAAAAAATACCTTACACCAGAAGTAAAACCTTGTGTGACAAATTGCTTCTATTTTGCAAGAAGCTTTATGAGAGTATAATAGCGATCCAATTGATAGGATTATTTCAAAAAAATAAGGCTTAAGCATTTATGAGAAAAGAGCTTAAATACGAATTGCGTTATGGTAGAATTCACCCACTTACCAAACTGCCCGATCGTCAACGTTTTATGAACACGCTTGCGAATTCTACTGCCAACAAACTTGCCCTTTTAAATGTCAACGGATTTTGGAACTTCAACCACTCTTTTGGCTATACCGTAGGTGATCAAATTCTCAAAATCATCTCTCAAAGACTTATCCGACGCTTTGCACACGCCGTTGTTTTTCATTTAGGAGGCGATGATTTTGCCATTTTGGCAGGCAAAGAGGTAGCCCATGAACACTTTTTGCAAAACATAGAATCATGCCTTTGGTACTTTGGCTATTCTCCCATCGAAATTGCCAATGAAAAAATCTATACGCCGCTTCGTATCGGTGTTGCCATAGGCTATGATGACCTCTTTCTCAATGCCGAATTTGCCATTAAACAAGCCAAACGTATCGGAAAAGATCTCATGATTTACGATGCGCAAACTCCTTCTTTGTGCAATCCTCAGTCCAATGCTAAAGCCGATCTCACATGGGAAAACATCATTCGTGAAGCTTTGAAAAAAGATCGTTTTGAAGTTTTTGCGCAAAGTATTGAAGGTGGTAAAATCCAAAAATTTGAGTGCTTAGTCCGCCTTCGTCATGAGGGTCGTATGATCTCACCGTATCTTTTTTTAAACCATGCCAAGCGCGCTAACTTGTATGGAGCGATCACTAAAGTTGTCATTCAAAAATCGTTTGCTTTTTTTGCTGACAAAAACGCTGAGTTTTCCATCAACCTCTCACTCAGTGACATCCTAGATCAAAGCAGGGTCGATTTTTTGCTTGAAAAAATGTATGAGTATAATGTCAATGAACGCCTTACTATCGAAGTTACAGAGGGAGAAGGCATCGAAAATCACCCAGAAGTGCTCTCTTTTTTAAGCTTGCTAAAAAGTCAAGGGGTCAAAATCGCCATTGACGATTTTGGAACAGGATACTCCAACTTCGAGTACCTCGTCAAACTCCAAGCAGACTTTATCAAAATAGACGGAAGCCTCATTAAAAACATCCACAAAAATGCTATCCATCGAGCCGTTGTCGAAGCCATTGTGACATTTGCACAAAAAGTAGGAATGCAAACCGTGGCAGAATTTGTGGCAAATGAAGAAATTTATCTTACATGTAAAGCATTAGAGATCGACTATTTTCAAGGCTATTTATGGAGCGAACCAACGCCTTTTGAGAGCTTAGTGCTTCACTAAAATATTTACATGTAAAGAAATTGGAGAATAATTTAAAGTAGCCTCGTATCACCTTTATCTTTAAAGAAAAGGGTCAAAAAGCTTTGATTGAGCCTTCGTACGTAAGAGCCCTTTTAGTTTTACATATAAAGCATTTATAAGGAGTTTTCCATGCTTCAAAAAATCTTTTTAGTCCTTTTTTCACTTACACTGTTTCAAAGTTTGCAGGCAGGAATTTTGCGTGATCGCTTGGGGTTGGGAGACGAAGAAGAGGAAAAAGAGGCAACGTTTTCTAAAGAGGTGCAACTTATTGCTAATGTCAGTTATGGAAACAACGCTAAAGAACGTTTTGATGTCTACACCCCTTTACATGTAAACGCTCAAAGCCTCACATCTGTCATCTTTATGGTACATGGAGGTGCGTGGAGAACAGGCGATAAAAAGATGCAAAATGTGGTTGAAAATAAAGTCAACTACTGGGTCGCTAAAGGCTACATTGTCATTTCAACCAACTACAAACTCCTCCCAGATGCTTCCGTGAGTGAACAACTCAACGATGTTGCCAAAGCATTGGGTGTCGCGCAAGCCAAAAGCGCATCGTGGGGTGGCGATAAGGCTAAATTTATCGTGATGGGACACTCTGCGGGTGCTCATCTTATTGCACTTCTTGCTTCTTCGCAAACCTTGTATGCCTCAAACGCTATCACCCCTCCTATGGCTGCGGTTTTACTGGATAGTGCGGTTATGGATACACCAATGCTCATGAGTGCTAAACACATGCGTCTGTATGACCAAGCCTTTGGAAACGATCCTGCTTATTGGCAAAGCCTTTCACCGTACCACCAACTCACAACAAAGCGTATGCCACTTCTTGCTGTTTGTTCAACCAAGCGTGATGACTCATGCCCCCAAGCAGAAAAATTTTTAAACAAAGCCTCAACATTTGGAACAAAAACAGTGCTCCTTAAAGAGAATATGACCCACAAAGAGATCAACCAACTTTTAGGCAAAGATCCTGCCTACACAAAAGCGGTGGATGATTTCTTAACCCAATAGAGGCAAAGCAACTTTTTACATGTAAAGCGTGGAACACAACGTGCATACGCGTGCCAAAAAGGCTGTTTAAATGGAAGAAGTACGCGATCGTTATGTGAGTTTTCACAACATCGACTGCTATGAAAATGCAACACACGTTTTAGATGCTATGTATGAACTTTTTGTTCTGCACCCTGAAGCTAAAGATAGTTTATGGATTCGTTTTGAAACGCTTATTCCAAATGACTACAAAGCTGTTTTTGCAAAACACGACTCGAAGGACATTTTGTACCACATCTGCTCGCATGTTTTTTACCTTTCTGCGCTGTTTGAAGAGTACGAGTTTGAAAAAGGCATTGAATTGATGGAAAAAGCTGAAATGGAGTGTTGTTAAAAATCCCTTAAAAAACCTCTCACACTTGTTATAATGCGCACATATTTTTGCAGGAGCGAAAAATGGAGTATTATAGTTGGATTTTAACGTTTCACGTTATGGCGTTTATGTCATGGATGGCGATGCTTTTTTACCTACCGCGTCTTTTTGTTTATCATGTGGAACACGCTCACAAAAGTGAATTTGTCGAAGTCGTTAAAATACAAGAATACAAAGTCTACAAATACATCGGACTTCCTGCATTTTGGGGAACGCTTTTAAGCGGCTCAGCCATGCTCATTATCAACCCTATTTTATTTGAAACAGGCGAATGGCTCTATGCAAAATTAGTCGTGGTTGCCTTAATGACAGTCTATTCGTTTTCACTCGAATATTATAGAGTACAACTCGAAAATGATGAATGCACTCATAGTGGTAAATTCTTCCGTGCTTACAATGAAGTACCAACCCTACTTTCGATTTTAATCGTAGCCTATGTCGTAGTTAAGACCTTTTCACTGCTTTTCACAACCATTACCATCGCATTTTTTGCGTTTGTTATCTATATGATTTTTCAACAGCCTGAACATAAAGGGTAATTTTCCCTTTATTTACATGTAAAAAAGTAGGACTCTTAGCTTTGTGGTTGCGATGAAGATATAGCCATTTCATCTTCATTAACCCTGAGAGTTGTCTTATTTTTAATTTGATACATTTTAGTATCTGCCTCAAGCATCAACGCATCAATCGAACTCCCTTTCTGTCCCATGGCAATACCGATAGACACCCCTAATGTTTTGACATTGCCTTGCAGTATCAAGGGTTCTTTTAGAGCTTCAATGCACTTTGACGCAACCAAATGAGCTGCATTTGTCGCATGCGATAGATCCCAATCAAGATCACTGAGCAAAATCACAAACTCGTCTCCGCCAACCCTTGCTAAGGTATCGCTTGCGCGTATCAGTGTTGAAAAACGCTTCGCAACAACAATGAGTGCTTCATCACCTGCACTATGCCCAAGCGTGTCATTAATAGACTTAAATCCATCCAAGTCCATAAAAAGCAGTGCCAGTCGTGTGTTGTTGCGGGCACATCTTGCCAAAGCTTGATCCAATCGATCGACCATCAAAAAACGATTGGGAAGATTGGTCAGATAGTCATAGTGCGCTATCTCTTTAAGTTCTTTTTGAGTAGCAAGCAACATCGCCATCAGTCGGTTGAATGCCGCTGTTAAATGCCCCACTTCATCCATACGTTTAATCGGTAATGGTTTAAGCCCAGTCTTTCCCAAAGACATTTTATCCGCCAATGAAGCAGACGTTCGCAATGGTTTAAAAAGCAGAAATAAAAAAGTGAATAACAAGGCAGGGATGATCATTAAACTAATAACATGTGCCTTGATAAGAATTTTTTTAATATTATCTTCCATCACAAAAGCTTCTTTAGTGAGGATACGAGAAACAACGAACCAATCGGTATTGGGAACAGATGCCATGGCAGATAGCTCTTCTAGTCCATTCGCATTGACTGTAATTCCACTGCCTCTAAATCCCGCTAACGCTTTGTCGTGTAAAAGATTTACGCCCCTTTTGGGTGTGGGCTTTAGGATAAGTTCTTTTTTGGTGGCTGCAACAAAGATTTGTTTCTTTGCATCAATGAGTAAAAAATCACCCGTATCACCAATATGCCCATTAATGACCGCATCAAGAAAATCCGAGCTGTACAACTGTGTCACCCCTACGAGTATGGCATAGACAGACCCAGAATCGTCTTTGATAGGTACTGCAATAGGAAGAATAGGCTCTTGTAATATCTTGCCCAAAGTGGGTTCACCCATGACATATTCTTGTGTAAAAGCGCTTTTAAAAAAATCATCCTTGGCATACGCGTTTTCGCCTTCAACGATTTCAGCACCATTCCCCGCAATCACGGTACCATTTCTGTTCAATACCAACAATGCCCCCGAAAAAACTGGATTGAGTTCATGTCGTTCCGTAAGCCATTTTTTGAGTTTATTGGGATCTTCTAACAACTTTAAAGGCAAGGAAGAGGAAAGTTGAATCAAAAATTTTTTCCGAACGTCCAAATCATGACTAATGTCTTTAGCGACCTCATTGGCAAGTGCTTCTTGATGAACAGAAACTATTTTGAAAAGATTTGTATGAATGGTGTCGGCAGAAAGATAATAACGCATCGTGCCGCCTACAATCACAATGGCAAACGCAAATACAATAACGCGCGTCACAATACTATTTTGGATTGTTTCAAAACTAACTTTGGAAAGTTTAGATAGAAAACTATTGTGTTTTAATGGAAACAAAATACCTCTTTTTTGCATCATCTGCAAGCGTTAACTTTAATACTCACTAAAATATCATTTGAATAGATATTGTACTTTTTTGAGCCTTAATGTGTAAAGAAGTTTACAGATTTTGTCCCACTAAAAAACCTGATGCCCAAGCAAAATGAAGGTTAAAGCCGCCACAATCGCCATCAATATCTAAAACTTCCCCACAAAAATAGAGATTTTTTACTTTTGATGACATCATACTTTTAGCATCCAATTCTCTAACATCCACACCACCCGCGCACACTTCAGCACTTTCAAACCCTTTGGTCGCTTTTACATGTAAAGGTAGCGACTTTAAAGCAAAGACAAGTTTTTTCATCTCTTTAGCACCTAGAGTTGATGCCTCTTTGATAGGGGTTAATTTTGTATTTTCGACGATGAAATGTGCTAACTTTTTGGGGATGATCCCCTCAAGCCACAAAGAGAGAGATTTACCCTTCGCACAAGTGAGTCGTTTTTGAAGGAGTGAGGAGAGTGCTTCACGCGAAAGATTGGGCAAAAGATCAACGACAACGTGTACAGATTCACCCTCAACAAAGGCTTTGGAAGCGGTACGGCTGATGTCTAAAATGGCACTACCAGAGAGTCCGTATGCCGTAAACAGCAGATCGCCTTGCACGCTTTGGCGTTTTTGGTTGGCGATGTAAAGCTCCACACCCGCATCCACCTTCACGCCACTGACCTCTTTAAGGTGCGGCTCATCGCAGATAAACTGCACTAAAGAAGGATACGGTTCAATGACGCAATGCCCCAAAGCTTTCGCAAACGCATAACCGCTGCCAGAACTTCCAAGGGTGGGCATAGCAACACTTCCTGAGGCAATTACGCACGCATCAAAAGTCTGTTTTGCATCTTTTACATGTAAAACAAATTCGGTGCTATTTTTCTCGATTTTGAGTACTTCACTCTCCAGTAAAAAACTCACACCCAAACTTCGTGCTTCGTGTAAAAGCATATCGACAACACTGGAAGCTTGGTGGCTCATCGGGTAAAGTCTACCCTCTTCGCCCTCGCGCATTTCCAGCCCTAAAGAGCGAAAATACGCTTTACATGTAAAGGTATCAAACCGTCTGAGTGCCTCTTTGGCAAAGCTAGGCGCTTCGCCATGATAACGCGATATGTTGATCTTTTCATTGGAGATATTGCATCTGCCATTGCCTGTGGCGAGAATCTTTCGACCCACTTTACTGTTTTTTTCAAAAACACTCACCACATGCCCTTTACGAGAAGCTTCGATGGCACATACAAGCCCTGAGGCTCCCGCTCCGATAATGGCAATACGACTCATAAAAGCTTCATGCCTTCATCGTTTAGTTCAAGTTTTTTCGCATCAATGAGTTTGGTAAGTGCTCGCTTATACGCTTTGCGACTGAGCCCAAAACGCTGCATAATAAGCTCAGGTGTACTTTTGTAATTCATCTCACAAACCCCACCCGTCAAGCTTAAAATCTCTACGATTTTTGAAGCCGCCACTTCATCGCTCTTATCGCCGATGGGTTGTAAAATGATGTCGAGTTTGCCATCTTTGCGAAGGGTTTTGATGTACCCTACTTTTTCATCGCCCACTTCGATATTTTCAAAAATTTCATTGTGAAAAATCATGCCATCGTACAAGTTATTGACGATCACTTTAAAGCCAAGAGGCGTTTTCTCTCGCACCAAAAGTTTGACTTCTTGATTGACTTTGAGCTTTGTTAGGTCTTTGCTTAAAAGATCATTGTACTTTTGACTGCCAATAATGCGCCCCGTCTCATCGTCCAAACAGACACGCACGATGACTTTCATCCCCACATAAAAAGGGAATTTTTGAAGTGCTTTAGGGACAAGAAGGTCTTTAGGTAAACCCCAGTCTAAAAATGCTCCAAAGGGCGTTACATC
Source organism: Sulfurospirillum oryzae (assembly GCF_025770725.1). Classification (NCBI taxonomy): domain Bacteria; kingdom Pseudomonadati; phylum Campylobacterota; class Epsilonproteobacteria; order Campylobacterales; family Sulfurospirillaceae; genus Sulfurospirillum; species Sulfurospirillum oryzae. Next base: position 206,506 of record NZ_JANZKZ010000001.1, read on the forward strand.
AACCACTTCAAAACAACCAAATTCATCCAGCATCGCCTTCGGAAAAACCGTGGATGCTACGATGCGGTCTTCCGAATCAAAATAGACAAAAACATCGATTTCATCGCCCTCTTTCATCGCATAAGTGACGTATTGATTGGGCATGAGAACTTCGTCTTGATCTTCGCAGATCAGGTAAACACCATTATCGGTATAACGGTTGATTTTGAGACGATTTTTCTCGCCTACAAGGAGGTATTGATTCATTATTACTTCTTTATTTTATTTTACATTTATCGTGCATATCACTGAGTTCCATATTGAGAGCATGCGTCGAAATCATTACTTCCCACAAAGAGATACAAAGAGAGATACACATCGCGATGAGGCTTAGTCCAAATATTTGCTTACCGATGCCTAATACGCCTAAAAAAAGCTCAAACATAGAGAGGGTACAAAGCAAGATGGAGAGCACTCCAAAAAATTGCATCCATTTGGTGAGTTCGAGTCGGTGTTTGAGGTTATTGATCTGCTTGTACTCCTCACAGTTGTCACGCTCCGTTGATTGACGATGCAACATCCGAATCAGTTGTGCCACTGCCAAGAAACGGTTAGTATACGCAAGTAACAGTAATGAAACCGCTGGGAACAAAAGGGCTGGGGTTGAAATTTCAATCTCCATGATAATCCTTTAAGAATAGTCTCTTTATTGTACCAAACAACCCCTTTCTTTATGCTTCCTTTGTGTATAATTGAATCTATTTTTTAAAGGTGGTACTGGTTTTAATGCTTGAAAATATTGCGCAAATGCTCTGCTCAAAAGAGAGATTACTCACTGAAATCTATTTCGACCTTCAGCTCTTTTTTGAAGCAAAATATGGCAAAAATACGATTGTGTTTATGGAAATAGGCTCTTTTTTTGAAACCTACGAAGTGAACAATGAAACGCATCAAATCGGTAAAGCTAAAGAAGTTTCAGAGCTACTGAATATCCAACTCACCCGTAAAAACAAATCCATTTTAGAAAATTCACTCCAAAATCCTTTGCTTGCAGGCATTCCCTCTGTTTCGTTAGATCGCTATCTAGCACGTCTGGTTCAGAGTAAAAAATACACCATCGTTTTAGTGCGCCAAAAAGGTGAGCCACCGCATGTGAAGCGCTACATCTCAAACATTATAAGCCCTGGCACAAACTTTGACTACCTCATTGAATCGAGCGAAAACTACCTTGTTTCTTTGCTTGTGGACTGCAACCACCAGATCTATTCTGTTGGGTACAGTGCGATTGATGTAACGACAGGTAAAACCATTATCAACGAAGTGCATGGCACCAGAGAAGATAAAACGTATGCACTTGATGAGATTTTCAACCTTTTACAAACCTATAAAACCAGTGAAATCGTTCTGACGTTTAATACCGAAAGCATCGATAAAGAGTGGGTGCAAAACTACCTTGAGATTACACCAAGCGTCGCGCATAGCATCAACAAAGAGCGTCTTAAAGTGGCGTATCAAAATGAACTTTTTGGACGCATTTACGCGATTCGATCCCTGCTCTCGCCCATCGAATACCTTGACATCGAACGCTACCCTTACGCAAGTGAATCACTCGCCATTCTTTGCGATTTTATCATCGAGCATGATGCCAACATCATCGAAAAGATGAGCCGCCCTATTTTACTCGGCAACAGTCGCTATCTTTACATCGGCAACAATGCCCTTGAACAGCTTGACATCATCTCTAAAAATCCTTCCGAGATGACACTGTTAAATCTCATCGATCAAACGTCAACCGCGATTGGAAAGCGCCTTTTAAAAGAGCGGTTGCTCAATCCTATCTGCGATCTCAAAACACTCAATGAACGTTTTGATCTCAGCACCCAACTGATCAAAGACTATAAAAAATTTGAAATTGCTTTAAAACAAGTCTATGATTTGGAGCGTATTTTAAGGCGTATTGCCCTTAAAAAATTGCACCCTTTAGAGCTTGATTACCTCAGCACTTCGCTTGAAGCCATTTTAGGCATCTTGAGAGAGGCAGAACTTAAAAAAGTTCCAACGCCCAAAGATCTTTTCGATGAAAGCGAAGCTCTTTTAGAGATGCTTAAAAGTACATTTGTGCTGGATGTCTGCGCCAAGTTTCGCAAAGATCAGATCAGCGAAAATCTTTTTGTTAAAGGTATTTACCCGCAAATTGATAAGATCGAACAGAGTAAAGAAGAGCGTTTTAGTGCGCTTGAGCATATCTCACACCACATTGAAGCACTTTTTGAAGAGAGCAATCGCACGACGCTGAGCATCGAGTGGTTGGAGAGTGAGGGGCATTACATATCCATCAGCAAAAACCGTTTTGCGCTGATTGAAGAGAAGCTTATGCAGAGCTTCATCACCATCGGAGAGAAGCACTACTTCTTCAAAGACTTTACCTTTAGGCATCTTAAAAACAGCGTGAAGATTTCAGCATCCTTGATTGAAGAAATTTCCCAAGAGATCACACTCAGCAACCTGCAAATGATCGCTTTGGTGAAACAGCGTTACGATGAGATGCTAGAGAAAATCGAAACGCATTACGCCCTCACGTTAGAGCATCTTATCTCCTTTGTTGGCACACTGGATGTTGCCCTTAGCAATGCCAAATGTGCTGTCCTTTACAACTACACGCGCCCTGAACTTTTACCGATGCAAGAAGAAAAGCGTTTTATCGAAGCGATTGGACTTCGCCATCCACTCATTGAATCACGCGAAGAAAATGGCATCTATATTCCTAACGATATTTTCCTAGGTCATTGCTCACCAGAAATTACCCACGATCATGTCACGCTCGAAGCGTGCAGTGCCAATGAAGTGCAAGGCATTTTGCTTTACGGCATCAACTCAAGTGGTAAATCTTCGTTGATGAAAAGCCTTGGCATTGCGGTCATCATGGCACAAGCGGGCTTTTTTGTACCATGTGCTTCCATGCGTTTTAACCTGTTTGATAAAATCTTCACACGCATCATCAGCCATGATAATCTCTACAAAGGGCTTTCGACCTTCACGGTCGAGATGTTGGAGCTCAAAAATATCTTCAACCGCACCACAGAGTTTTCACTCGTACTGGGTGATGAGATCAGTCATGGAACAGAGACCGAATCCGCTCTTGCCATTGTGGCAAGTGCCATTACGAAGATGCACTCCTTAGGCTCTTTCTTTGTCTTTGCAACGCACTTACATCAACTCAGCCACTTGCCTCTCATTAGCGAACTTAAAAAGGTGATTTATCTGCATCTAGGGGTCAGTTACGATGAAGAAAATGACAAACTGCTTTACAATAGAAAATTAGAGCTTGGCAGTGGCAGTTCGCTGTATGGTTTAGAGTTTGCCAAGTCTTTACACATGGACAAAGAGTTTATTAAAACGGCTTATGACATTAGAAGAAGTCTTGCAGGGGAACTCGGTGAAGTAGAGCTTTTAAAGCAGAAAAAACGAAGCAAATACAACAAAAACCTCTACCTCTCTAAATGCGCGCTCTGCGATGAATACGTCGATGAAGTGCATCACATCAAAGCACAAGAGAGTGCCGATGCCAACGGTAACATCGACCACTTCCATCAAAACCACCGTTACAATTTGATTCCATTGTGTGCGAAACACCATAAAATGGTGCATGAGGGTAAGATTACGATTAATGGTTTTGTGATGAGTAGCGAAGGCTTAAAACTTCACTATGAAGAGAAGTAAGAAGTGGCTTTCACTTCTTACATGTAAAAGATTTACGCGGTTTTGAATTGTGCGAGTGTAGCACTAAGACTTTCGGATAAACGTGCCAAATGTTCTGCTGCTGCAGCGATCTCTTCGACACTTCTAGCGTTTGAACATGAAAGAGTGTCTATCTCTTCGATTTTATGAATAACAGCGGTATTAATGCGATTGACATTATCGGCGGCTTTAAGGACCACTTCATCCGTTGCACTCACACTTTCATCGAGCAAGTTCACCGCATCAGTTGTTTGAGTACTCACTTTGGTTGAAAACTCTGAGAGTTCGGTAATGCGTTTTGCATTTTCATTCATCTCACCACTAATATCACCAATACTTTGAACAATGACATTAATGGTGGCATTGGTTTCAATCAAACTCTTTTGAGTACGTTCAGCCAATTTGCGTACCTCATCGGCAACAACAGCAAAACCACGTCCATGCTCACCTGCACGTGCGGCTTCTATGGCGGCATTGAGCGCTAAAAGGTTCGTTTGGTCGGCAATGTCACTAATGACATCCAAAACGTTCTTAACTTGATCGGCATCACTTGAGAGGTGATTGAGTCTATCATTGATCCCAGCTTCTGCTTGTGCTGTATTGGCAAGTTGAGAGATGGTTTCATTGAGCAGATCTTGTGCCATCAAAAGACTTTTTTGTGCCGTATGAATCGTCTCTTTAACATGTTTGACATGATCGCTTGTATGTTCGATTTCAGAAGCGACCAAAGAGGATTCATGCGTGGTTTGCTGTACCACACGAGACTCTTCTTCTGCGCGTTTACCTATCTCTAAACTCGTACTAGAGAGCTCTTCTGCCACAGAAGCATTTTCAAGTGCATTGCCTTTCGCTTCGCCAATCGCGCGTGAAATTTCTTCTAAAAGAGCATTAACCGTACGCATCGTTTCGCTGATCTCATCGTGATTGCTGGTACGAAGTAGCGTGTGTAAGTCTTTGTTTTGACGTACTCTTTCACACTCTTCTTTTGAACTAGAAACCGATGATCTAATCGAATTGGTTATCAAAAAGAAGATCCCCAATACAGCCACACTCACCACGCCTAGCGTAATTTCAGAGGTTAATTTATTGCCATCAAGTCTATTGAAATTCGTTTTTTTAACGCTAGCGGCAAGGCTTTTCATCTCTTCAGCAACACGATCAAAAAGTTCACCACTTTTTTGAGAAACATCACTCAATATTTTGTCCTCATCGGGATGTTCTGCTTTAAAAGAAGGCTCAGAAACCGCTTTACCATATTTGATCCAAAGTTCTATTCTGGGTTCATTCAGCAAAAACATCGTTTCAATATTTTTACGAAGTTCTGCTATTTTGTCTTGATTGACTTTAGAGAGAAAAATTCCCGCTAAAATATCCATCTGTTTAAGGGCTTGTTGATAGTGTTCCTTGTAGGCATCGACATTTTTTTGCTGATAATAAATCTGAACATTACGTTGTTCCAAGCGCATCGTTAGGACATGTGATTCTAACTCTTGAATCGCTAAGAAACGAACAGCAATACCTTTTCCATTATCACTGAGTGTCATCACCTGATACCCCAAAGCAATAAAACCTAATGCTAGTAAACCCAAAAGCAAACTCAATTTTCCTTTAATGGTTGCCAATATCATCTATTTTTCCTAAACTAAATTTTTAACACTCTCATCTTAAACAAGCAACAAATCTTTTGCTAAATTCTCTTTAACCTCACGTGAACAGAGTTGTTCTACAAGACTGAGTGCAAAGAGAATTGCCGTACTTGGTCCTTGTGATGTCGTGATGTTTTCATCTATGACCACTTTTTCATTTGCTTTGTAGCCAGATTGAGCAATTTTTTGCTGAAATGAGGGATAACAGGTATAACTGTTTTTGAGTACTCCCGCACATTTGAGGGCATAAGGAGCGGCGCAAATAGCAGCAATCGCTTTGCCCTTGGCATCAAAATCTTTAAGCAATGTTTGAACAGTCGTATCAGCGGCTAAGTTGGTAGCACCAGGAACTCCACCAGGAAGAGCTATCATATCAAAGACATTGCCATCTAGCTCTTTGATAAGAGCATCTGCAACCACAACAATATTGTGCGCTCCTTTGACATGTAAAGACTCTAAAGCTACTGTAACAACTTCAACATGAGCTCGCCTTAAAATATCCACAATGGTGAGTGCTTCGATCTCTTCAAATCCCTCCGCCAAAGGGACAATGACTTTTTTACTCATGAAAACTCCTTGCAAAATATTGTTGCATGACAAATGTATCGTAAATTATTATAGCACTAAAGAGGGAAAGAAGAGGAGGAAACATAGCGCATAGAGTTGCGCTATGTTTTTACATGTAAGACTATTTTACTTTTTCGAGATATTCGCCACGTACGGTGTCAACTTTAATGACATCACCTTCAACAACGTGGAAAGGGACTTGAACGACTGCACCGCTTTCAAGCGTTGCTGGTTTTTTGCCACCTTGTGTATCACCTTTAAAGTTAGGTGGTGTCTCAACGATTTTGAGTTGAACAAACTGAGGTGCTTCAACACTGATAGGTTTACCATTGTGGTAAAGCATATCAACATTCATACCATCAATAATCCAATCTGCCGCCTCGCCCACTTGGTCGTGTGTTAATGCGATTTGCTCATAAGTTGCACTGTCCATAAATTGTAAGAATTCACCATCATCATATAAAAACTGCATGATTTTATCTTCGAGTTGAGGCGTTTCACATTTATCACCCGCATGGAACGTTTTTTCGATCACTTTACCATCAACAAAAGATTTGATTTTACAGCGAACAAATGCCGCACCCTTACCAGGTTTAACGTGTTGGTATTCTACGATTTTATAAGGGGTACCATTAATTTCGATCTTTAACCCTTTTTTTAAGTCGCCCATTCCTATAGAGGCCATAAATTCTCCTAAATTTTAGTTTTCGTCATTATAGCGAAAAAAACCACGACAACAAAATAGCCTATTTTTATACAATATATTGTATATTTCAATCAATTAAAAGCATAATAAAATCAATAAAAAAGATATAATATCTGTTATAAAGTTTAAATTATAAATTAATTAGTATGTTTTATACAATTTAATTTATGTTTAATACATTTTTAAGTACAATCATACGATGAAAACAAGCGACATCATCAATCTTTTGCACAATGCCATTGAAGCTGAAAATATGGGAAAGAAAATTTCTCAAAAGAAGATGGCAGAAACTTTTGGAATATCCATGCGCACCTATCAAGAGTGGAGACTTGGAAGTAGCGCGCCTATGGGAATTCCAGTGGTTTTTAATATGCTTGGTATGTTAAAAGATGAAGATATTGTGCGTTTGGTACGTAAGATAAATGACGGGCAAAAAGGAACGGTATGACAAACTTATCCGTAAGTGAGAAATTGGCGTTAGAAGAAGTATTTGAGTGTTTAAAAGATGAGAATTGCCGTAAGATTAGTGTGATAAACAAACGTCTTTTTGTCTATCGCATGATGCGTTTACTGGTATCGACGCGTCGAAAACTTTTACATGTAAAAAGATAAGTTGCCCTATCCTTTACATGTAAGAAATGCTTTTAGATCGCTTTGGTGTTGTCCATCAAAACAGGGACAACAATCAAAGAAACGATCACCGCAGCAATCGTTCCAAAGATTAACGCAACACCAAGCCCCCCAAAAATAGGATCAGTCGCAAGAAGTGTACTGGCTAAGATAATCGCTGCTGCCGTCAATACAATAGGCTTCGCCCGCGTCGCACTCGCACGTGCAATCGCCTCTTTTTTCGAAACGCCTTGTTTGATCAAAGTCTGTGCAAAATCAATCAATAAAAGTGCATTTCGTGAGCTAATACCCATCAGTGAAATAAAACCAATCAATGACGTAGCTGTGAGAAAGAACGTTGTTGATGTAAACAGATCCATAATCCAATGCCCTACAATAACGCCAATGATGGAGAGGAAACTACCAAGAAGCACAATGCCAGAAAGGGCAAAGCTTTTGTAATAAACGACCATCAATAAAAAGATCAAAATAAGAGCTGCGATAAAAGCTCCGCCAAGATCACGAAATGTATCCATCGTGACTTTCATCTCACCATCCCAAGCCAGTTCAAACACCTCGCCGCTCTTTTTATCTTTGAGTGTAAGATCAAACAGGTGGCTGTTACTGACATCGAATTCACCACTCAGTGCCTCTTTGATGCGACTGCGTGCGTCTAAAAGGGGATAGACCTGAGAGACAAGGTCTGCCTCGGCGACAATGCTCACCATCTTCTGCAAATTCTTAGACATAATTGTCGGCGAAGAGGTCACTTTCTCCACACGCACCACTTCGGAGAGCGGTACCATCATTCCTTGTGCATTTTGAAGCTGTAACGAAGAGAGTTTAGCGCGAAGCTCCTCTTTAGAAGCGTGCGCAAGTGACTTTGAAGGAGAGCTCAAAACCACATAAAGAGGAATTTGAGAAGGCGAGCTCTCGCTATTTTTATGCGCAACGTGCATGCCCTCAAAGCTTAAATACAACAACTCATTGATCTTCGCAATACTGAGCGCGGAACGCGTTACTCTCTCTTTATCGAGCACAAGGGCGTATTTTTCATAAAGCTCATCTGCCATAATGTCCACATCAACCAAATCTTTCGTTTGCACAAGAATCTGTTTGATCTTCTCAGAAAGTACGCCAAGTTCAGCCGCATTGTTGCCATAAAGCTCCACGACCAAAGCTGCCATCGTTGGAGGTCCTGCTGGTTGTTCAACCATCTTGATCGAAGTCTGAGGAATCAATGTCTCACAGCTTTTTTGAATGAGCGGACGTAAGCGATGTACTATCGCAAAAGAGCGTTCAGGTCTTTCATGAATGCCACTTAGATTGACCACGATCTCACTCACATGCTCTCCACTTTTAAAGCCAGAACCTTTAACAAGCCCTGCATAATCAAGAGGCGAGCCCATACCATTAAACACTTCAATATTTTGAATCTCTTTCTCTTTTTGCAATATGTTAACCACACACGCATTGATGGTATTGGTCTCTTGATACGAGCTTCCGTTGGGTAAATCAACATAGACAGAGAAAGTATTTGTACTTTTACCCGGTAACATTTTGGCTAAAACGATTTTGGTCGGAAACATCATGACTGCCGCTAGAAATGCCAAAAGTGTAAAAAGCAATACCCGCCTTTTTTTACGATCTTCCACCAAGATAGAGTGAATAAACTGCTCAAATTTTTGCATGACTCTCTCCTTTGGTGTGGGTTGGCTTTTTTAATAATCTACGTGCTAAGAATGGGGTAAAAATATACGCTATCAACAGTGATGCCATCATCGCCACAGGAACATTCAGAGGTATAGGCTTCATAAACTCACCCATCATCTGCCCCACAAACGCCATAGGAACCATCGTTAAAATAATCGCAATGGTCGCAAGATTGGTTGGAGCGCCTATCTCATCGGTTGCTTCAATAAGCAACTCATCCATCTCTTTTTCTTCGGCGTCTTTCGCATGCAAATGGCGATGGATATTTTCAATCACAACAATCACGTCATCGACTAAAAGTCCAAGACTGAGTAAAAAGGCAAAAAGTGTAATGCGGTTGATCGTCTGATCGCTGATATAGGCTATAAAAATGGTAATGGCTAAAATAGCAGGAACGGTCAATGTCACAATCAACCCCTCTCGCCATCCTAAAATAAAAATAAGAAGCAACGCAATAATCACAATGGAAATCAAAAGGTGAAACACCAGTTCATTGACCGCTTCATTGGCACGTTCGCCGTAGTTTCGTGTCACGATATAGCCTATTCCCTCGCTCTCCCAAGCAGCTTTTGATGCTTCAAGACGTTTTAGTACATCACCTGCGATCACAACCGCATTGGAGCCTTTCAGCTTTGAAACACTGAGTGTCACTTGATCTTGCAATGGGGTAAACTGATCCCCTTGTTTATAGCTGATCTGCGCACTTTTTTTGTTTTGAATGTCATCGCCCAAATGAACAGCGGCAATATCTTTAAGATAAACCATTGAGCCGCCATAGTTTGCAACAATAAGATTTTGAATATCTTCCACGCGTTCCAACGCATTTTTAACACCAAAAATAACAAGCTTACCCTCTTGAGTACGGTTTTTGACCTCAGGCGATGAGGCGGTGAGTGATTTTAAGGCACCAACGATCTGCTCTAAAGAGAGATGATAACCTGTGAGCCTTGAGAGATCTATCTCGATGTTAAACTGCTCCTTATGCTCACCCTTAATCTCTGTTTTTGCTACATTATGGACATTGCCAAGGGAATTACGAAATGTCTCTACGCGCTTGTAAAGTGTCACATTATCAACATTTTGCGCTGTTTTAGCATAAAAGGCAACGGAGAGAATCGGTATATCGATGTCAATGTCAAACGGACGAACCAATGGCGTTGATGCACCCTCAGGTAATTGATCCATATTCTGCATGACTTTATCGTAAAGCTTCAAATTCGATGCTTCGCGATTTTCACCGATGTAATACATGACGTTAACAATGCCTACATTATCGCTCGCCACGCCATAAATATGCTCAACACCTTTGATCTCTTTGATGCGTCTCTCAAGAGGGCGAACGATCATCTGCTCGATCTCAGCCGCACTCGCTCCTGGCATAGAGACAATGACAACACCACCACTAATAGAGATTTGAGGGTCTTCTTCACGAGGCATCATAGAGAGGGCAACCACACCTAGCATAATCAGTGTCGCCCCTAAAATCATCGTAAGAGGGTTACGTAAAAAAAGGCGTGCTAAATAGCCCGCTAAATATTTTTCTTTGTATTTCTTCATGTTAGTTACTCACCTACAACCACCACAGCATACATACCAGGGTAGGCTTTAACATCTTTACATGTAAAAGAGATTTTCAGCTTAAAGGTATGCGCCATAGGGTTAGAACTAGGAATAATCGCATCAATTTTCCCTTCGCTAATACAGCCAATGGAAGGCACTTCCACACGCGCACGATCTCCCACTTTGACACTTCCTAAATAACTCTCCGCAATCTCCGTGCTAATTTTAAGTGTACTTAAATCAGCCAGTACCAAAGCAGGAACACCCGAAAGTGCCATTTCGCCCGCTTTAATATGTTTTTCAATCACAACGCTCTCATTAGGAGCTTTAACTTTGAGGTACTGGTACTGATTTTGAACCTCTTGACGTTTTTGCTTGGCGGATGCTACCTGCTTTTGCGCAATTTCAACCATTGCTTTAAGATTGTTTGTAGAAAGCTCCAAGTTTTCAACCTCATATTTTGAGACCATGTCTTTTGCCAATAAACGCTGATAACGCTCTAAATTAAGCTTGGCATTGACGTATTGGTTCTCATTCATGGACAAGGAGAGTTCTGCTTGAGAAATAGCAAGATCACTCTGTGCGAGTGCCGTATCAATCTCTTTTGAGTCAATCGTGTAAAGCAAATCGCCTTTTTTCACAACATCGCCCTCATTCACATAAACAGCTTGAATATAACCCATATAGCGGCTTGCAATGCTTTTTTGATTGTCTGAAATGACACTACCACTCAAATTGAGACTTGCCGCACTAAGCGTTGCGCCTACTAGAGAGCATGCGATAGCAAGTTTTACATGTAAACGTTTCACTTAACTTCCTTACTGGCTAATTTTTGGAGTTCAAAGATCTTTTCATTGCGCGCATTTTGCACCTCTTTGAGCTTGAGGACTTTGGTGAGTTCTTCAGATTGTTTCATCATAACATCATTAATGGAGACAATTTTTTCAGCATATCTTCCTGCATAATTCTCATAAATAAGATGGGCTAATTCCACCTCTTTTTTAAGGCTTGCAATCTCGTATTCATGGCTTTTGATCTGTGTTTGAATCTGCTTCACATTCAAAGCGACACTGTTTTTTGCAAGGATAAGTTGCTGAGACGCTTTGAGGTTTTCGACACGCGCTTTTTCTAGGTTGTTTTTATCTGTTCCACCATTAAAAATATTCCATTTGACTTGAAGCCCAACGGTATACGCATCGTTTTTAGAAAAGTCATTCATGAGCTTTTCATCACTACTACCATAGTTAGCAAAAGCTCCCACTTGAGGCAAAAAAGTACTCTGTTGCAATGCAATGTTCATCTTGGAGATTTCAACACCCTGCTCTGCTTTTTTGATGTCAAGGTTTTGAGCCAAAATGCGCTCATCTTCATCCAACGCCAACTCCGCCTCTTCGTAATTACCTGCAATAGAAGCAATAGGCTCATCCACTAAAAATGAGATGTAGTAATACAACAGTGACTTATTTGCTTCCGCTTGGTTAATGAGACGCTCAACATCGGCTTGTTTACTTTGAATTTCTAAAAGATCCACTTTTTTGACGTAGCCTTCTTGCATCATCGCTTCGGTTGTTTTTTCAAGTTTGGTTGTATTGGTGGCAATGATATGCAAATTGTAAAGATAATTGTTTAAGAGTGAAATAGCAAAAAAACTTTTTTTCAGCTCATAAATTTTGGTAGCGGTGAGTTGTTCACGCTCTAAAGTGCTCATAGCTTGAAGCGCTTGAGTGATTTTACCATAGTGTTCTAATTTGCCACCGGTATAAATAGGAAGCGTGTATTCGATCTTTGTTTGAAAATGGTTACGATCTTTTGGGTTGTTGAGATCCTCTGGAGCTAACATGTAATTAGAGCCGTTGAACTGCTTGAAGCCAAAATCAGCAAAAGTCGCTTGGCGTGATTGTAGTTTGTATCCAAAAATATTCAATGCATCGTTGCTACGCAGTGCTGCTTGAGAAAGGTCTACACTTCCATAGTTTTGCCCGAGAGCTGCTTGATGCTCTAATGCTCTTATCTGCTCATCAAACTTTGCAATCACAATCTCTTTGTTATTTGCTTTCACTTTTGCGATGGCACTTTCTAAACTGAGCCCTTCTTGTGCAAAGCAGATACTAAAGGTTATCAAGGCCAAAAAAAAGATTTTCATCCCAAAACCCCTATCTTATTTTATAAATTGTACCAATATTATCAAATTTATAATATTTATTTATTTATCGAAAATAATTAAGCATGGCGTTTTAGCTAAAGATAATAAAATTTTACTTTTATAATGTTAGTCAAAGTCTTTAATTTGGGGAGAGTGCCTAGAGTAAGTCAATTTAATTTAAACAATATAAGAGAAAAAGAGGGTGCACCCAAAGATTAGGTGTACCCTCTTTCTAGAAGTTGGTATTATAAAACAGCGTACTCTACCCAAACACATGTTTCAAGTTGATTGAGTTCTGAAATGATTTTTTTGTCGATGTCTGTATCGACCAAGATCACAGCCATCGCAAACTGATGCGCTCCACGACCCAATCTAAAGTCAGCAATATTAATGCCCTCTTTCGCCAAGATAGAAGCAATATGTGCAATAACCCCTGGTACGTCATGGTTTTTAAAGATAATCATTTTGCCTTTTGGTTTAAAGTCAAATTTAAAACCATTAATGCCGACAATGCGTTGTTCATCTTCACCAAAAACAGTTCCACTAATGCTGACAACATCTTTTTCAGTTGTTAAAATTAATGTTACTTTGTTTTTGTAACCGCTCGTACTATTGGCTACTTCAAATTTACTCTCAATGCCTTTTTCTTTTGCCACAAATTCAGCATTGACATAATTAATTTTATTCTCATTGGCTTCTTTGAGCGAACCTACAATACCAAAAGTTAAAAGTGATTTTGCGTAAGAGCCAATTTCACCTTCGAGTTCAAGTTTGATAGATTTAATAGCTGAACGATTAAGCTGCGCTGCCAAAAAGCCCATTTTTTGAACAAGTTCTAAGTATGGTTCAACAAAAGATGGAATATCTTCCGCTTTAATAGGGAGATTAAGTGCATTAGGGTAGCTAATGCCACGTGCTGCGCTAATCGCATTTTCAGCTGCTTGAATTGCAATTTTTTCTTGAGACTCTAACGTATTTGCGCCAAGGTGAGGTGTCACACAGATATGCTCAAGGTCGAGTAAAGGATGACTTGTTGCTGGCTCTTTTGAGAAAACATCAATACCTGCAAAAGCAATTTTACCGCTTTTGATACCTTCATATAGCGCATCTTCATTGTAAAGACCACCACGCGCACAGTTTATAAGTCTAACGCCATCTTTCATTTTTGCGATCTCATCGTGTGAGATCATGTTGACGGTTTCTTTATTTTTTGGTGTATGGATCGTAATAAAATCACATGCCAAGATATCATCAAAATTTTCAGTGTATGTCATACCAAGATCGGTTACTTTTGAAGCTGAGATGTATGGGTCATAAGCAATAACTTCCATGCCAAATGCTTTGGCACGAATGGCGACACGGCTGCCGATATTACCAAAACCGATAACACCTAGACGTTTTTCACAAAGCTCGACACCATACCATTTTTCACGATTCCAAACACGCTCAATTTTAAGATGGTTATTGGCATTCACAAAACTTCTCGCGCATCCTAAAAGATGTGCCATTGTGAGCTCTACTGCTGCAATGGTATTGGCAGTTGGTACGTTCATCGCGATGATACCGCGTCTACTACAACCATCTTGGTCTACGTTATCCACACCCACACCGGCTCTTACAATCGCTTTTAAGTTTGTAGCTGCATTGAGGAACTTTTCATCAACATCGGTTGAACTACGTGTAATAGCAACATCACAATCGCCCATAATTTTTAAGAGTTCATCTTTTGACACATGAACAGCATCAACAACTTCAATGTCTTTCTCAGCACGTAAGATTTCAAAACCTTTTTCATGGATTGCATCGCATACAATGATTTTTTTCTGTTTCATAACCAAACCTCGACAATTTTTGATTTTATATCGTATTTTTCAAGCTCTAAAACAACTTTGTCCAGTTGTTTTTCGCTTTTTTCTTCTATATAAATGAGCGGGATTTTATCTTCCTTAACCACCATATAGGGTAGGTGCAAAGAGGTAAGTGTTTGAATGATGCAAAAAAGAGAGTAGCGATCCGCTCGATCAATCACCAAGCGGAAAGACTTTAATTTGCCACCACTACCACTTTTTTGTCCATACGCATCAATTTGCATAAAGAGCTCATTCACAGGAAATACAAACTCCCTAGCGTCTTGATGCGCCATCTCTTTGATCCAAACTTTTTCTTGTGTTTCTTGTTTGATTTCTTGTTTTTTAGGAGATTCGTACTTGGCGACCTCTACATTCACTTCCACTTCTTGATGTAAGAGTTTCGTGAGAAAAAATCCTACACCTACAAAGAGAAGTAAAAAAATTGCGCCAAGTACTTTTTTTTGCATCGATTATTTCAATTGATCTTTTAAGATGTCTCCGAGCGTCATTTTCTCTTCTTTATTGATCTCTTTTAACGCTTCTCTCTCTTTAAGTTTTGAAAGACGTCTAACAGAAAGACGAATGCGATTTTTTTTGTCATCAATAAAAGTAATAGCCGCTTCGATTTCATCACCAATTTTAAGATCAGCCTCATTCACTTGACCTAAGTCTTCTTTACGAATGAGTGCATCTACATTGTCTTCAAGCTCAACAAAGATACCAAATTCTTTGATGTCTCTGATTTTACCATGAACAATATCACCATTCTCATGTGATTTTGCATATTTTTGGATTGGGCTATCTTCAAGCTCTTTTTTACTTAAAGAGACTTTTTCGCTCTCTACATCAATTTTAACGATTTTAACTTCTACAACATCGCCAACAGCAAAAAGTTCTTTACATTTATTGTTACGATCCCAAGAAGCATCTTCATTGTGTAAAAGACCTTCAATACCACCAATTTTCACAAATGCACCAAAGTTTGTAATGGTCGTGATTTCACCTTTAACAACATCACCTACTTTGAATTTTTTCATGAAATCATCAAATGGTTTTGGAAGAACATTTTTAAGAGACACCCGTAGACGTCTCTCTTTTGCATCAATTTCAATCACTTCAACATCAACCACTTGACCCTCTTCGATGTAATCGCGTGGGTGTTTTATGTTTTTATCCCAAGAAATTTCAGAGATGTGAAGGAAACCTTCGATGTCATTACCAAGATCAACAAACGCACCATAAGGCTCAATATTGCTGATGGTAACTTGGATAGAATCGCCTGTCTCTAATTCATCTTTGATCTCATCCCAAGGATCAGGCATAGCCGCTTTAACTGAAAGTGAAAGATGACGTTTGTCTTTATCATATTTGATTGCTTTAACGGGAATCACTTCACCCTCTTGGTAAAGTGTACCTGGATTTACTGGGCCCTTGTAGCTGATTTCACTGTAGTGAACCAATCCATCAATGCCACCCACGTCAACAAACATACCATAGGTTGTAATTTTTTTGATGGTTCCCTCAACCACTTCGTCACGGTCAATCAACTCTTGAACGATCTCTTTGCGTTTTTTACGCTCATCGTCTAAGAATTTTTTGCGAGAAACAATGATCGATTCTGTATCAGTGTCAATTTTAATGATTTTAACTTTGAGTGATTTACCCATAAGTCCGTTCATGTCTTTAACAGCAGCTTGTGAACGTGGAAGGAAGAATTCAATACCCTCTTTGTTCTCAGCAATAAATCCACCTTTGTTCTTGCCAGTGATTTTAACATCAAGAACAACATCGTCTTCTTCTTTAAACTCAGCGATAAATGATTTAATACGATCCTTACGAAGGGCCTTTTTGTGCGAAACAGCTGGTCTTTCGTTTCTGAATCCTGTAATCACTACAGGGATGACATCTCCCACTTTGCATGTTATGTTGCCATTTTCATCTGTAACCTCAGATGCGTTCAATCGTCCCTCAGACTTCTTGCCCACATCAACTAAGATAACATCTTCTTTGATCGCTACAACAACACCATTGATGAGTGCATCTCTCTCAGAATCTTTGAAAGACTCTTCCAACATAGCCGCAAAATCCATCTCCTCATGCTCGTCTACGGCGTCAGTATGAACAGTTTTGTTCGCCTCATTTACCATTTTTATACCCTTTTTGATTGATTTTTGACACATTTAGCTACATGTAAACATGTAAAAGTTGTTTATTATACTTTAATTTCGCTGATTTTTCCAACTATTTTTTCGATAATCCAATCAGGCGTTGAAGCGCCCGCAGTCACGCCACAAAGCGTTTTCCCCGTAAACCAGCTCGGATCTAAATCTTTCTCACTCTCAACCAAAAAGCTATCCGCACAATACTCTTTGCAAATGCTGTGTAATTGCTTTGTATTGGAAGAATTTTTACCGCCAATAACGATTACGACATCGGCTTCTTTCGCAAGCTCACGCGCTGCATCTTGGTTTTCAAAAGTCGCATTACAAATCGTATTAAAAACACGTACCTCTTTGTAGCGTGTCTCTAAATAATTGGTAATTTGCAAAAATTCATTGATTTTACGTGTCGTTTGTGAAACCACTGCAATTTTATTGCCTTTAAACTTTACTTTTTCAAGTTCACCTACACTTTGAACCACGTGTGCGCCGTGAATGGCATAACTCTCAACCCCTTTGACTTCAGGATGATCAGCATCACCAAAGATGACGATTTCATACCCTTCCATACTCATTTTCTCACAAATTTCTTGGGGTTTTGTTACATAAGGGCAGGTCGCATTGATGACTTGAACATCACTTTTCATCAAAGTTTCCAAATCTTTTTTAGGAATGCCATGGGTTCTAATAATGGCTTTATCAACACCTTTAGCTTCAGAGATGTCATGCAGCGTTTTGACGTTAAAATTCTCACTCAAACGATTAATCTCTTCGTTGTTATGAATGAGCGGTCCAATGGTTGAGGCATTTTTTGTATTTTCAGCAATTTTGATAGCCCGTTTTACACCAAAACAGAAGCCATAACTCGTTGCTAGTTTAATAGTCATAATTGCACATTTCCTATTTGAGAAAGCAGCTCAATAAAATTGGGAAAAGAGGTGTTAATGCAGTCAATATCTTCAATACTCATCGCTGTTCGTGTACCTGCTATCGCAAAACTCATCGCAATTCTATGGTCGCCAAAACTGTTAATTGTAGCGCGGTTAAGCTCTCCGCCCGTTACTTCGTAACCATCGTCAAACTCTTCCACTTCAATACCACATAAACGAAGATTTTTCACAACGCTTGAAATACGATCACTCTCTTTGACACGCAGTTCCTGTGCGTTTTTAACAAGGCTTTTACCTTTTGCGCAGGCAAATGCAATGGAAAGAGCTGGCAATTCATCAATGAGCCATGAAATGTTTTCACTCACTTCAACACCATGTAACGCTTTACCGGTGATGACAATATCACCGACACTTTCGTATAAGCTCTCTTTCTCAATAAACAAAACCTCAGCCCCCATGCGTTCAAGCACCTTATAGGCTTCAATGCGCGTAGGATTGAGAAGCATATTGTGCAGTGTGACTTTACTTCCTTCGTTAATCGCAGCAGCAACGGCAAAGAAAAAGCCACTTGAAGGGTCACTTGGCACGGTTATATGAAGGGGACTCAGCGGTTTTGTCTGAGGATGAATCGTTACATGTAAACCTTCCGATACCACGTTAGCACCCATACCTCGAAGCATGCGTTCACTATGGTCACGGCTTAGTTCTGGCTCGCTAAAGGTAGAAATGCCATCAGCTTGAAGCGCCGCTAGAATCAGCGCGCTTTTCACCTGTGCTGAGGCGATTTTACTCTCGTAATGAAAAGCTTTAAGTCTCTCACCTCGAATGCCAAGCGGTGCATAATTACCACTGTTTCTGCCATCAATTTGAGCGCCAATCTCACGGAGTGGGTCTGCGACACGGCGCATCGGGCGAGAGCACAAGTACTTGTCGCCATACAACACAAAAAAGCCTTTACATGAAGACAAAAAGCCCATTAAAAGGCGAATAGCCGTCCCCGAATTTCCACAATCAAGAATAAGCGGAGGCTCCACAATGCTAAGAGGTGGCGTAATGGTGAGTGTTCCATCTTCTGCTTTGGAAACATGCGCACCCAATGACTGCACGATACTCAAAGTACAGAGTGTATCTTCGGCGGGTAGATAGTTTTTAACGATGGAGGGGTGATCGCTCAGGAGTGAAAAAATCGCACAGCGATGCGAAATTGACTTATCGCTGGCGATTTTATCGGTTGTAAACTCAAAAGAGGCTTTGGGGTTTACATGTAAGGTTTTCATCGGATGGTAATTCCAAATTTTTCTTGAATTTTAGCAAGCAATGCTTCGACCATAGAGGCAATCTCCTCTTCTTCAAACGTTTTTTCCATAGACTGGAATTGAAGTTTCAGTGTGAGGCTCACTTTATCACCAAGGCTTTCATGCACATAGCGATCAATCACTGCAAATTTGACCAAAGCCTTTGGGGCAATGGAAGCAATGAAACTCTCTAACTCAGAATACTGCATCTTCGCATCAACCAAAAGACTCAAATCTCGTGAAGAAGATGGCAATTTAGAGTACTCTTTTGCAATTTTTCTTCCATACGAAAGAGCATCAAAATCAAGCTCGCAGATGTATGTACGTGCCAAATCAAGCTCTTTTTCCACTTGAACATTCACACGTGCCATATACCCTGCTTCCACACCATCAATCATTACAATGGCTGCCTCATAAGGGCTGCAAAGTCCATTGACTTCTTTAAGTGGAAGGAGTGTGAAATTGCCTAAAATACTCTGAATTTTACTCGCAAACGCAAAAAAGTCAATCTCTGTTGGCTTGCCATGATTTGCAATCTCAGGAATACCATTTTCGCCACTAAAGACAAACGCCATTTTTTTACTTTCGTTTCTCTCTGAGTCAAAAACACTGCCAACTTCAAAGAGGGCAACACGTTTTTTGCCAAACTTGAGGTTATTGGAAACGGCACTTAGGATATTTGGCAAAAGTGAACTACGAAGTGTATTAAGCTCACTTGTAATAGGATTTGCCACTTCGAGTGCTTCATTTAAGAGAGGAAGATTAAATTTCTTCGCATTTTCTGCATCATCAAACACAAAATGCAATGTCTCAAAAAAGCCAGATGCCACAGCACGATGACGATACATCTGTCGCTTTTTAAAATTCAAGTAAGATTGATTTATTTTCAGTTGTTCCGCAAACATAAAAGGTTTAGAGGTGATATTGTCAATGCCAACAATACGAACGATCTCTTCACAAATATCTTGCACATTGAGAACATCGGATCTAAATTGAGGAATCTTGACATTAATGACATCTTGTTCAAATGCAAAATTGACCCCAAATCCTAGATGTTTTAAAATCTTGATAATTTTATTTTTAGGAATTTCTTCACCGATCATTTCTGTTAATTCACTTTGATGAATATTGATGATTTTCGGCTCAAAATCTTGTGTAATTTGTTGAGAATCCGCATAAGGCATCACTTTTGAACGCTTGCCCAGCATTTTGAAAAAGTAACTTAGACCAAAAACAAGTTGCGGCTCACTGCCTCTGGATGAACGGTAAAGATGCTTATCTCCACCCAATTTTTTATTGGCACTGCGTGATGCAATAATCTCAGGGTGTGTATAATTTGCTTCAACAATGATGCGATCATCCAAGGCTGTCGCTTTGCATTCACTCATCTGCGCAATGCCTGTAATAGCTACTTTTTGACCATTTAAGCCATAGATTGCATCCAAACCATTTTCATCTTTGGCAATTGTAATTTTTGCCTTATCATCTTTGGAGCCAAAACAAGTTTGACTGTATGCACGAAGAAGAACTCCTGTCACATAGGTCGAATAATCCACTAATTTGCCAAGCAAACAGCTATTTTCAACCTCGGCAAAGCCTAAACGCAGTTGAATAAGGAGGGGGACTTCAATCTCTTTATTGTCAAATACTTTGTACATGTAAGAACCAGAGAGTGCTTCACTACCATGCAAATGCAGTACACGACCAACACCTGGTTGATTTTCCTCTTCCTCTTTTTGTCCCAGTGTTTTGACTTCCAAATCAAAATAAACACTTAAATCTCGTGCTACACCATAGACACTTTGGCAATCTCCACGATTAGGAGTCAATCCAATTTCAATCACATCATCATTGATAAGAGGGTACTCACATAAAGGCTTACCAAGTTCTAGTTTTCCAATGCTATCGTCTAAAATCATAATGCCATCGTTGATCTTAGGAAGACCAAGCTCAGTAGAAGAGCAGATCATACCGCATGATTCAACATCGCGTAGTTTTGCTTTTTTAATTTTTAGACCACCGGGAAGTTCTGCACCGATGAGAGCAACGGCAACCATTTGTCCTGCTGCGACATTTTTAGCACCACAGACAATCTGCTGAATACTCTCTCCAACATCAACTTGACAGAGATTGAGTTTATCAGCGTTAGGGTGCTTCTCACAAGAGACAACTTTACCAACCACAACATGCGCGGGAATTCGGATTTTTGTAAGCCCATCGACTTCAAGACCAATGGCATTAAGCGCTATAGAAATTTTATCGGTATCAATCGCACTTACATCGATCCATTCATTTAACCACTGTTTTGTTACTATCATCTAAATTGCTCCAATAATCTCAAATCACCCTCAAACAAAGACCTTAAATCTGGAATTTGATGCAGTAGCATTGCAAAGCGTTCAACACCGAGTCCAAACGCGTAACCACTCACATCTTTATACCCTACGGCCTTAAAGACATTCGGATCAACCACACCACAACCAAGGACTTCTAACCAACCTGTATGCGAACAGACACGACAGCCTTCACCTTTGCAGAAAATACAGCTAATATCAGCTTCTGCACTTGGCTCCGTAAAAGGGAAAAAGCTCGGACGGAAACGCACTTTAACATCACCAAACATGTATTTCAAAAAGTCTTCAAGAATAAATTTTAGATTGGCAAAAGAGACTTTCCCAGCTTTATCGACCACAAGACCTTCAACTTGGTGAAACATAGGTGTATGTGTTATATCAAAATCACGTCTAAATACAGCACCTGGGCAAATCATACGAATCGGTGCTTTTTGCTTCAACATCGTTCTAATTTGTACAGGAGACGTATGCGTACGAAGAAGCATCGAATCTTTAAAATAAAAAGTATCTTGCATATCGCGAGCGGGATGATACTTTGGAAGATTAAGCGCTTCAAAGTTATGAAAGTCATCTTCAACCAGTGGACCTTCTTCAATGGAGAAGTTCATACTTACAAAATATTCAATAATTTTATCCATCGTATCCATAACAGGATGAAGCGCACCTGCGGCACTTTCTTGGTTAAACAGTGTCACATCAACACTGCTTTTTCGCATTTGCGCTTCAATCATGATGGCATCAAGTGCGCTCTTTTTTTGATTGAGCAGGTCTAAAAAATTCTCTTTGTTTATATTTAGATTTTGAGCAAACTCTTTTTTAGCATCACCATCGAGCTTTTTGAGCTCTTCAAATTGCGCTGCAAAATATCCTTTTTTACCAAAAAGAGAGACTCGCATCTTTTCTAATTCTACAAGCGATGTACACGAAGCTATCGCATTTTCTATATCTTTCAAAGGGTTGCCTTTCATGTAAGAGCACCACAACGGCTCTTAAGTCTATTCAGAAGCTCATTTTAGTGAAACTTTAATTATAAAAGGTTAAAATCGTCCTAAAAAAGAGGAGAAGGCGATGACTATCTTTAGTAAAATTGTAAGTGGCGAAATTCCTTGTAATAAAGTACTTGAAAATGAGGAGTTTTTAGCGTTCCATGACATTAACCCAAAAGCGCCTATTCATATCTTGATTATTCCCAAAAAAGAGTATAAAAACTTTCAAGAAGTTGATCCAAAAGTTATGGTAGGTTTGACTAAATTCACCCATCAAGTAGCGAAACTTTTAGGATTGGATGTAAGCGGATATCGTTTGATTACCAATAATGGAAGTGATGGCGGACAAGAGGTGATGCATCTGCATTTTCACCTTTTAGGTGGGGCAAAACTAACATGGAGTCATCTCAGCGACAGTGACTCTCACAAATTTCTTTAAACACAATTGAAGAGGTAAAAACCTCTTCAACCTACTTTTATTGACGCGATTTTATCCATGTTTCAAAAATTTCAATCTGTTTACATGTAGAAGAGACTGCCGTTCCACCTTGTGACGTACGGGCATTCATAGAGTGAACAAGACTTAAATATTCGCTGACGTCTTCACCAATGCGTGCATCGACTTTTTGAAGCTCAGACACACTCATCACACTGAGATCAATCCCTAAACTCTCTGCATGTGCCACAGCACGTCCTGTTATGAAATGTGCTTCACGGAAAGGGATATTGCATTTTTGAACCAAATAATCGGCTAAATCGGTGGCACTTAAATGCCCAACTTCACACGCTTGTTTCATACGACCTACATTAATGGTCATTGTACGTACTGCTTCTTTAAGAATATTGAGTGACATGTAAACCGTTTCAACACTGTCAAACACACCCTCTTTATCTTCTTGCATATCTTTGTTGTACGCTAAAGGAAGCCCTTTTAGTACGGTTAGGAGCGAGATAAGATTGCCATTCACACGTCCTGTTTTACCGCGTAAAAGCTCAGGAACATCGGGATTTTTCTTCTGTGGCATAATGGAGCTGCCCGTAGAGTACTCATCACTGAGCGTGATAAATTTAAACTCATAGCTTGACCACAAAATGAGCTCTTCCGCAAAACGTGAAACGTGCATCATAATGGTTGAAATATTAAAAAGAATTTCTAACGCAAAGTCACGATCACTCACCGTATCAAGACAATTCACACTCACGCTATCAAAACCCAAAAGTTTTGCCACATACTCTCTATCAATATTATGCGGTGTTCCTGCAAGTGCGGCACAACCAAGTGGTAAGACATTGTTGCGTTGGTATGAGCTCTCTAAGCGTTCAATATCACGCTTGAACATCGAAACATACGCTAAAAGGTGAAACGCCAGATTGATCGGTTGAGCATGTTGAAGATGTGTCATACCGGGGAGCAACGTGTTGGTATGCTCTTTTGAAATGCTCATCAATACTTCAATCACCTCTTCTAAAACATGCACAATCACTAACGTCTGCTTTTGCACGTATTGTCTAAAGTCAACCGCAACTTGGTCATTGCGACTGCGCGCTGTATGAAGACGTTTTCCCGCTTCTCCAATGAGATCAATAAGTCTCGTCTCCACAGACATGTGAATATCTTCATGGGCAATATCAAAAACAAAGGTACCAGCTTCAATTTCTTGTTTGATTTGCAACAATCCTGTCGCGATTTGATCCGCTTCATCTTGTGTTAAAATACCCTGCTTTGCAAGCATCGTTGCATGCGCAATTGAGCCTTTAATATCCTCTTCGTACAATTTTTTATCGAAAGGTAATGAAGCGTTAAATTCGTCAAGCAGTGCGGCTCCGCTTGCGGCAAATCTGCCAGACCATAGTTTTGACATTGAAAAATCTCCTTGGATAATAAACTTCTTACAATGGTGCAAGAAAATTTTGCTGCCTCAAAAGAGGCTAGCTTTAGCGCCATAGTGGCTAACGCAGTCTTCTAAACTTTGATTAGAAGGCGTTGTTACATAGGCAAAGGAGTTAAAAAACTCCTTTACATGTAAAGTTTAAATTAGTGTTTTGGACCTGCACTTGAGAAATCAGAATCAGCTGTAATATACTTTTTGAAGTTTTCAATAAACATATCAGCAAGCTCGTTTCTGGTTGCATCGTACTGAGTTTTATTTTCCCATGTATTTTTAGGGTTTAGAATGTCAGTTGGTACACCTGCAAGTGCTTTTGGTACTTGAATGTTAAAGACAGGAATACTCTCAAATTCACACTCGTTAATACTACCATCTAAGATCGCGTTGATACATGCACGGGTTGCTTTAATGCTCATACGTTTACCAACACCATAGCTTCCGCCTGTCCAGCCTGTATTGACCAAATAAACATCAACATTATGTTTAGCGATTTTTTCACCTAAAAGTTTTGCATAAACTGTTGGATGTAATGGCAAGAATGCTTCACCAAAACATGCACTGAAAGTCGCTACTGGCTCTGTAATTCCACGCTCAGTTCCTGCAACTTTAGCCGTATAACCACTTAGAAAGTAGTACATTGCTTGCTCATTTGTCAATTTTGCAACAGGAGGTAAAACACCAAATGCGTCTGCGCTAAGGAAAATAATTTTTTTAGGATGTCCTGCTTGTAGGCTTGCTTCGTGATTATCAATATGATAGATTGGGTAAGAAACGCGTGTATTTTCTGTCTTTGAAGCATCAGAATAATCAACTTCATGGTTGTCGTTAATGACAACATTCTCTAACAGTGCATCTTGACGAATAGCCCCAAAAATTTCAGGTTCACTGCTTGGATCAAGGTTGATACATTTTGCGTAACAACCGCCTTCGAAGTTAAACACACCTTCATCATCCCAACCATGCTCATCATCACCAATGAGTTTGCGTTTAGGATCTGTTGAAAGAGTCGTTTTACCTGTACCAGAAAGACCAAAGAAAAGAGCCGTATCTCCTTTTTCTCCCACATTGGCAGAGCAGTGCATGGAGAGTTTTCCCTCTAATGGTAACCAGTAGTTCATCATTGAGAAGATACCTTTTTTAATCTCACCACCATACCATGTACCACCAATAATAGCGATATTCTCTTCTACGTTGAAGACAACAAATACATCTGAATTTAATCCATGTTTTTTATAGTCATCATTCACCATTTTGCATGCGTTATAAAGGACGAAGTCTGGCTTAAAATGGGCTAATTCTTCTTCGTTTGGACGAATAAACATATTTTTAACAAAATGCGCTTGCCAAGCAATCTCCGTCACCACGCGAATGCTTTTTCGACTTGCCAAACTACCACCACTGAAAGCATCTTGAATGTAAATATCTTTACCTGAAAGTTGTTTTTTAACTTTTTCAAAAAGCTCATTAAAGATCTCTTCACTCACCTTATGGTTCATTTTTCCCCATGAGATATATTTATTAGAAGGTTCTTGATCTACAAAATATTTATCTTTTGGGCTGCGTCCAGTAAAAATTCCTGTATCAACACTAAATGTACCATTACTTGTAACACGACCTTCATTATTGGCAATCTCGTGTTTCAACAATTCATCGTAACTTAGATTATAGTGAACCTTCCCAACATTGGCTAACCCTAACTTTTCTATTTCATTAATCTTCGACATAGTGTTTATATCCTCAAAAACATTTTATTTAAAATATCGATAACAGAATATCTTCCACACATATCGTGCTTATGATATCTGCTCGCTTGGGTCTCAAAGCATAAGCTTTGAGACCTCCTCTCTTCTTCCGAAATTTCAATCACTTCCAATACTTCAATGCCCAAAGTTGAAGCATCAGACGTGCAGTGATGAACTTCTTTAAGAATTTCTCAACTATTATAAAGTAACGAGTAATTGATTATTAACGATAATATCGCCAACATTAACTCTTACACTACTAACCACACCATCAGCAGGAGCAGCTACTTCAATTTCCATTTTCATCGCTTCAATGACAACAACAGGCTGTCCTTTAGCCACTTTATCACCTACATTGACAAGTACTTTAAAGATAGAACCAGGAACCCCTGCTCTGATCTCCCCAGCGTTGTTTGGAATAAGTGCGGCATTGCTGTTATCTTCTGCACAACCTTCTTCGATTTCAACAAAGTATTCTTGTCCATTAATAACAAAAGCATCTTGTTTATCCGAAGATTTAACATTGTATTTTTGACCATTAACAATTACGGTATAGTCTTCTGAAGCATTACAAAGTACTTTTTCTTTATCGGCTTTACCAATTTTACGAACATTGACTTTGGATTCACCTTTTAAGAAAGCAATACCTTTTTCTTTACATGAAGCGGCAATAAAAAGATTTTCTTCTGTTGTTTTAAGCCCCTCTTTTTCTAAAATTTGCTTAACATTTGAAAGAGATTTACTCGCATCTGCATCCGCAAGATCAAGAGCATTTTTAGTCGTAGGATCAAGCTTGAGTTGTTCACTCGCAAGTGCAACAATTTTTGAATCAGGTGTCACTGGAGTTTTACCAAAGTAACCTAAAACCATTTTGCCATACCCTTCAGCAATTTTTGTCCATGGTCCAAACATAACGTTGTTAAATGCTTGTTGGAAATAAAACTGTGAAACAGGTGTAACACTCGTGCCATATCCACCTTTTTCAACCACTTCGCGCATCGCCTTAATGATTTCAGGGAATTTATGGAGAATGTTATTATCGCGAAGCATTTGAGTATTGGCAGTCAAAGCACCACCAGGCATCGGAGAGAAAGGGATCAGTGGAGAAACTTGCACCGCTTCTGGTGGCATAAAATAGTCTTTTAAACAGTCTTGTAAAACATCTTCATACGTGAGAATTTTTTCAAGCTCTAGGCCGCCAAGATCATAGTCTTTGCCTTTAACAGCATGAAGCATCGTGAGGATATCTGGCTGAGAAGTACCACCACTCACTGGAGAAGCTGCTAGATCAATACCATCAACACCTGCTTCAAGCGCTGCGAGATAACAAGCAACACTGACACCAGCTGTTTCATGAGTATGCAATCTTACATGCATGCCTTCAGGAAGAAGTTTTTTAGCCATTTTAATGGTTTCATATACTTTTTGCGGACTTGATGTTCCACTTGCATCTTTAAAACAGACACTGTGATAGGGGATACCTGAATTTAAAATATCTCTGAGTGTTTTTTCATAAAAGGCTACATCATGCGCTCCAACACATCCCGGAGGCAAATCCATCATTGTAACAACAATCTCATGTTTAAGTCCATGATGAACAATACGTTCACCACTGTACTTGAGGTTTTCAATATCATTGAGCGCATCAAAGTTACGAATGGTTGTTGTACCATGTTTTCTAAACATTTTAGCATGAAGGTCAATGAGTTCGCGATTGCCGGTATCGAGCATAACTGTGTTCACACCACGAGCAAGTGTTTGAAGATTAGCATCGGGTCCTGCAATGGAGCGAAATCTGTCCATCATTTCAAAGGCATCTTCATTAAGGTAGAAGTAAAGACTTTGGAAACGTGCTCCACCGCCAAATTCAAAATGGTTAATACCCGCATCTCTTGCTGCAGCTACTGCAGGAAGAAAGTCATCCATAAGTACACGTCCACCAAAAACTGACTGGAACCCATCTCTAAACGTCGTATCCATCACATCGATGTATTTTTTCGCCATCTTCGTTTTGCCCTTTTACTGTTTTGTTTTTTGTTTTAAGACTTGATAGAAGCAGCACCCGCTGCGACAACTGCAAAGTTACCGTTTTGCAATAATCCTAAAGTAGAATTATTGATATGAATACTCCCTAGGTATTTCATAATGATTTTAGCCTGAACGTTGAATAGAACGATCATTAAGGCACAAACCACAAAGAATGTAGATAGGCTAAGAACTAAAAATCTTAAACTCTCTACAAACAGATTAACTTCCATAGATGTAACCCTTTTTGTTTAAATTTAACTAAAAACCATAGTCAAAATTTTGGTATTTTATCATTTTATTTATTAAATCAAACCAATAGAGTAGTGTCAAGTAAGGGATATAAAACAAGGTAAATCCATCAAAATAATAGAGATGAATTTACCACTTTTACATGTAAAGAAGAAGACTAAGAGATGACGCGTTCGACCAGATAGAAAATAGAGCGATAATCCAAACCACTCTCTTCACTTAGTCCTATTTCACACGTTTTACTGGTTGAAAATGCCAATTTTGTATCTTCTGGGATGGAAGCTTTTAGATGGCGAAGTGCCGATTTGTTAAGCTCTGGAAACGTAAAACCACGATCTCCTGCAAACCCACAACAACCAACCTCAGCAGGAATAGTTACTTTGGTACTACACATACGTGCAATTTTTTCAAATTTTTCAGCAAGCCCTGTTTTGCGCGTACTACATGTTGTATGAATGACAATAGGCTCATCAATTGGGGTAAACGTTACACGCCCAACCAAATACTCTAAGATAAACTCTACGGTATCGTGAACCTTTAACTCATCGCCAAAATTTTGTGCCATGGTTTTACTGCAAGGACTCATATCACATAAAATAGGGTATTTGCCTTGAGCACTAGCATTGATCAATGCTTTTTTCAACTCATCAGACTTTTGTTTTCCCTCTTGCTGATACCCTTTACTGGAAAATGGCATACCGCAACAGAGTCCACTGATAGCATTGGGGATAATCACATCGTATCCCGCTTTTTCCAAAATGCCAATAATGACACGATCAAGCGATTTTTCATCCGGTTTTTCATTTGGATTTGCCATTGTGCGATTGATACAAGAAGAAAAATAGACTACTTTATCAGCTTTGCCTGTACGTTTGATACTTGGATTGAAGCTATGACCTGATGGCAAACTTGCTGACCAAAGAGGCAGTTTATTAGCCGTAAGTGATCTTAGCCCCTCACTCATTCCTCTCATAATGCTATTAGGAATAAGTGCATTCACACCCTTAACCGCACTTAGTGCAACACTTCCCGTCCTTAAAATACCACCGTAATGATCTGCCATAAATCCAGCAATGGAGTGACCTAAAGAGCCAATTTGATGCGTTCTTAATTTCTTAGTAAGTGCTCCTGTATCAATGCCCACAGGACAGGTCAAAGAACAAAGTGAACATGTTGCACACGTTTCAATACCATCATACTGATACAACGCACGAAATGCCTCAAGTGCTTCTTCTTCACCTTCATTTTTTAGGGTTGTCATATAGCGGTTAGAAACAATACGCTGACGTGGCGTCAGTGTCAGAAAATTGGATGGGCACGTTGGTTCACAAAAGCCACATTCAATACACTTGTCGATATATTCATCCGTTGCTGGCATCGACTTGAAGTTTTTAAGATGTGCTTTAGGGTCGGCATTGATAATAACACCTGGGTTGATAAGCCCTTTCGGATCAAAAATGGCTTTGATCTCTTTCATCAAGATGTAGGCGTCACTTCCCCACTCTAACTCTACAAATGGCGCCATATTACGTCCCGTTCCATGCTCCGCTTTAAGGCTTCCTTGATACTTTGTCGCGACTTGTTCCGCAACCTCTTGCATAAACGCTTCATAACGTTTGACTTCTGCTTCATCATCAAAAGATTGGGTAAAGACAAAGTGAAGATTGCCATCAAGCGCATGCCCGAAAATAATCGCTTCGTTATAGCCATATTTTTTAAACAACTCTTGAAGCTCTAAGGTTGCATCAGCAAGTGATTCGATTGGGTACGCCACATCTTCGATAATAACGGTTGTTCCACTCTCACGTACTGCTCCAACTGCTGGGAAAAGCCCCTTTCGAATTTTCCAGTACTTCGTATACTCATAGACATCTTTCGTAAAGTGCAATGGCATCTCAGGCTCAATGTGAGCAAGTTTTTCCAAGATAATTGCAATATTTTCATCCAATTTTGCATCATTTTCGGCACGGCTTTCTACAAGTACTGCCGTAGCTGTTGGGCTAAGTGTTTTAAGAAAACTTGGCATGCCTTCTTTATTTTCCACGCTGGCGAGCCCTGCTCTATCCATCATTTCAGCCGCTGCAACATTTTCTTTGCATTGTGTTTTAAGCACAATGACCGCATCACAAGCGTCTTTAATATTTTTAAAAATCATCAAAGCACTGGCTTTGTCTTTGTACTCAGGAACGGTTTTAAAGGTAATCTCTTTAATAAACCCTAGTGTTCCTTCGCTACCGATCATAAGATGCGCAATAATATCAATTGGGTCTTCATAATCCACGAGCGCATTAAGGCTATAGCCACAGGTGTTTTTGATTTTAAATTTGCGTACAATTTTCTCATGCAACTCAGGATTGGCTTTAATCTCAGAAGAAAGTACGCTAATGCGCTCTACCAAAGCGTGATGGTATTGTTTAAAAGCCTTAATACTCTCAGACGATGCGGTATCAAGTTCACTTCCATCATGAAAAATAATCTTCATAGACTCTAAAGTTTTATAGGAGTTATCAGTTGTTCCACAACACATACCACTGGCATTATTCGCCGCAATACCACCAATCATTGCAGCCCCAATGCTAGCAGGATCAGGCCCTATTTTCTTACCATAAGGAAGCAAATACGCGTTAGCATCTGCCCCAATGACGGAAGGCTGAAGTGTAATGGAGCTCACCTCTTTATTAACCTTAATCCCTTTCCAATCACGTGATGTCACAAGCAAAATAGAATCGGTAATGGCTTGACCTGAAAGGCTTGTGCCCGCTGCTCTAAAAACAACCGGTAAAGAAAGTGAAGAGGTAATTTTAAGAATTTGACTTACTTCATCGGCATTATTAACCCAGACAACTACTTTAGGGATAAGCCTATAAAATGAAGCATCAGTACCATACGCGATTGTATGAAGGGGGTCTGTAAAGATTCTCTTCTCAGGAATAAACGTAACGATTTCATTGTAGAAATCAAGGTAATTTCCGCTTAATGGCATCAACACATCCTTATGATTTTTATTCAGTGTAGCAATTTGGTATAAAAAACACATGATATTTGTCAAAAATCTTTACATGTAAAACCTCAAAAGAAGAAAGGTGACACACCTTACATGTAAAGTTTAACATAGCATTAATAGCGCAAAATATACCCTACATCAACAACCGTTTCAATACATTCAAAAGGAATTTTTTTTCTCAGTCTTCGCATTAAGGAGCGAATCGAATCAAGACTTGCAAAATTTCCTTCCCATACCATCGCTTGAATTTTATCAAACGAAACGACTTTACCTTTTTCGCTGATCAAAACATTGAGCAAAAGTTTTTCTTTACGTGAAAGATGCTCCTCATCGTCATTAATACGCAACAAGCTTGTTTGAAAATCAAATTGACAACCATGTCCTAAATCGATAATGTCATGACGAATATTACAAAGCTTTTCAATTTTTATCTCTAATTCATCAATGAAAAAAGGCTTTTTTAGAAAATCATTACAGCCATAACTGTATGCGTCTTTGATAACTTCGAGCTCCACGCTGGAACTGATGATAATAACAGGCGTTTCATGGTAAAAATCACGCACATTTTTAAGAATTTCAATGCCATCGAGACTGGGAACATTGATATCTAAAATATAACAGCCATAGCCATTATCCATCGCGTCATACGCCTCTTTGCCATCTGTAAAAGAATCAATTATATAGCCTTTCGCTTCCAGACGTTTTGTAATGGTTGCATTCAGACGGGCATTATCTTCTAAAAGTAAAATTTTCATTCTCCACCTTTCATTGCATTGGGAACTAGAATGGTAAATTCTACCGTACTATTTCCATAATTTTGTACACGAATATTTCCACCCATTTTATCTTCAATAATCATTTTTGCCATGTATAACCCAAGGCCAGTTCCATTTTTACTTGTCGTAAAATAAGGATCAAAAATAAAGCCAATAATTTTCTCTGAAATAAGTCCTCCATCATCGCTAATCACAATTTTCGTATGGATAATTTCACGATCCACTTCAATCATGATTTTTGAACCTTTACGGGTCTTGACAATCTTATTTTTAGCATTGTTGATAACGTTAAGCAAAACCTGCTTAAATTCATTTTCATAGCCATAAACAGGGAACGTCCCTTCTTCTTTGAGGTAGCTTACGGATAGATCAATATGCGCATAAAAAATTTGCCTACCGATAATCTCAAGGACTTCGGTAAGTGCCTTTTTAGCACAAAAGAGCGTTTTTTTAGTCGATGGTTTTAGGAAATTACGAAAATCTTTGAGTGTTTGAGACATATACTGTATCTGAATGATTGAATCACGTACAAACTCTTTCATTTTTACGCGATCCATTTCACCGCTATTGAAACAAAACTCCATATCTTGCATAATTGCGGAAAGTTCCACCAGAGGTTCATTCCATTGATGGGCTACACCTGCGATCATCTCGCCCATTTCTGTTAATTTAGATTGCTGAATTAAAAATTGTTGATGTTGCATTCGCTCTGTCATATCATCCATCACGCACACAATACCACCGACACTTCCATCAATATTCGTATAAACCGCTTTACTTAAGGTAAAAAGCCGCGCTCTTTTTTTAGGAAGATGCAGCATTAATTCAAGAGTATCTGATCCTTTTTTTTCAAGTAATTCAATATCGCTCTTACGTCTCTCCTGCGCCCACTCTTTTGGGAAGAAATCAAAAATAGTTTTTCCAATCATTTCATCTTTTGTACGATCGTAAAGTTTAGCAAATGCCATATTGCTTCCCATATACTCACCTGCTACATTGGTATAATAAATAGGATTGGGAATGGTATCGAGTAAAACTTTGATAAACTCCAACTGGTTTTTCAGTGCCAATTCACTCTGTTTTCGAATACGAACATTTTGCATTAAAAACAATACAATCATAATAATAGCACTAAAGATAGCAACAAAAAGCCAAATATATTGTTTATATTCATCATAGAAAGAGAAAGGCTTATTGATTACTTCATAATTTCGCACAACGTTAGAAGGATCAATATGGTGTAACTCTAACTCTTTATAATCAAAAAGATAGCGATTAGGACTTTTTTCAACAATGGGGATGTGACTAGGGTTTTTCCCTGCTAAAACCTGCTCAACAATTTTCGAAGCAGCTTCAGCTTGAGAAATAGCACTTGTTAAGAATCCTCCAACAATGCCATAATCCAGATAAAAATCCCATAGTCCATAAATAGGAATATTGGTAATTTTGCGAATTTCTTGCAAGTTTTCTTTATAAGTAAAAAAACGTCCTGTTTTATCTTTAAAGAGTAAAACCCACAAAATAACACTATTTTTACCTAGTTGCTTTGTTTTTTGGGAAATTTCTTCCATATCCATACTATCAACATGTTCAAGTTCAATACGATCTTTATATTTTGGAGTAACGGCATCGATCTCTTTGCGAATAGCATCTCCTGTAATAGATTGCTCGTTAATAATTAGTATCTTATCTAGCATGGGATGCAACGCAAGGATTAAATCAATATTTTTTTCAATATCAACATCTTCAACAACCCCGCTAATATGTTTAATGCCTTTAATTAAAGAGGTTTCAAAATTATTAATGCCTAAAAAAACAATGGGAGTATTGGCAAAGAGCTCTTCATAATGTTCTTGAACAAACGCTAATGCGCTATTGTCAGCAACCATAACAACATCAAAAGAATAGTGTTTAAAGCGCTCTTTGTAGTAGTGGTAAAACTCTTCTAAATATTCTGGAGTATCAACACGCTTAGTATCCATATAGACCGTTGATAAAAAAACATTCTCTTTATCCGCAAAATTTTTCTCTATCACCTTGGAAATTTCGTCACTCCATTTGTATCCTTTATGGTATGAATGAATCAACAGGATATCTTTTGTATTTTGGGCTAGCAGTATCCCAAAACTCAAAAAAAGAAGTAAGAGAATCTTTTTCATGCGTGAAAAGAATGAAATTAGATTATAAAAAAGTTTTCAGGATGTTTAATAATAGCGCCATGTTCTGCTATAGCCTCATCCGCCATATTGTAGCGCTCATTGAAGATAGGGTGGTGAAACTGCACTTCATCGTTAATAATTTCAAAAACCATAGTCTCATACACAATTTTCTTTGAATCGCCCTCAAAAAATGAGTGCCTCAC
Source organism: Sulfurospirillum oryzae (assembly GCF_025770725.1). Lineage (NCBI taxonomy): Bacteria > Pseudomonadati > Campylobacterota > Epsilonproteobacteria > Campylobacterales > Sulfurospirillaceae > Sulfurospirillum > Sulfurospirillum oryzae. The sequence continues at coordinate 240,751 of NZ_JANZKZ010000001.1, forward strand.
ATGCATACTAATTGTTGAAATTAAAAACTCTCTGCCATCTAGCTTGATAACATTTTTTAGCTCTAACTCTCTCATCAATAACCTTTCGAGATTTAAAAAGTAAGAGCGATGGTAACATAATTCAACATTGAATTTACTAAAAAAAGAAGTTTAAAAAAAAGAAGAGAAAAAAGAATGGTGCGGACGGGGGGATTTGAACCCCCACACACGTAGTGCGCTACCACCTCAAGGTAGTGTGTCTACCGTTCCACCACGTCCGCATAAAAGAAGGATGAGACCTTCTTAAAAGGTCTCATTTGTTTGTTCGTTAATTAACCAAGAAATGGGTTTTTGTAAAGAAGGATCAAAGAAATAACAAGTGCATAAATAACTTGTGCTTCGATCATCGCAAGTGCAATAAACATTGTTGTTACAAGTTTACCACCAAGACCAGGATTTCTTGCTGTTCCAGAAATTGCTGAAGATGCAGTGTTACCCATACCGATTGCGCCACCAAGTGCAGCAAGACCAAGTACGATACCTACAGCAAGTGCTGAGTAAGCTTTAACTGTTTCACCCTCACCTGCAAACGCTAATGTTGCAAATGCTACCATTAAAAAAAGAATCTTTTTCAAAGATTGCTCCTATTTGTTTTTCAAAGTCTGTTCGGATAAACCCCTACTTGCCACTTTGTGAGCGAGATTATATCCATCTAATTGTTAAAAACCCTTTAAAGTTAGCGCTCTAGCCCTAACTCAATCTTATTCCCTGTTTGCTTCAAGATTTTTACACGTACTTTTTGCTCAAGTGCTAGATAATCACTGACTTTATCCACACGATGATCGGCAATTTTTGACACATGTAAAAGACCATCAATACCACCAGGAAGTTCAATAAACGCACCAAAATCAACAATACGTTTTACGACACCATCCACTACTTCATCTTGAACAAATGTAGGAACTGGTTTCTCTTCTCTTGGCGCACCATGTCTGTCACCTCTATCACGTCCATGTCCGCCACCTCGTCCACCAAATGAAGGTTTATTGGTAATCTGAATAATATGCTCTTTAGCCGCTTCAACTTTTTCTTTGTTCTCACCAGCGATTTTTACTTCACCTTTTTCACGATCAAGATCAATAGAAACTTCAAATTTTTCAATAATTTCTCTGATTGTTTTACCCGCTTGTCCAATAATATCTACAATTTTTGACGGATCAACACTGAAAAGTTCAAGTTTTGGCAAAATAGCATTGTTGATGACAATCTCCTTGCTAGCAGCTTCCATCAACCCTAAGATATGTGCTCTTCCCTCTTTCGCTTGGTACAATGCTTCTTTAAGTACGTCGCGTGAAATACCGCCTAATTTAATATCCATTTGAAGTGCTGTGATGCCTTCTCGTGTACCGGCTACTTTAAAGTCCATATCGCCATCGTGATCTTCGAGCCCCATAATATCGCTAAGAACGGCATGTTTATCACCTTCAAAAACTAATCCCATAGCAATACCCGCAACGAGTTTTTCAAGATTAATTCCTGCAGCTTTAAGGGCAAGTGCACCACCACAAATAGTAGCCATCGAAGAAGAACCATTGGACTCTAAAATTTCAGAGACCAAACGAATCGTTTGGAGGCGGTTCATATCAACAACTGGCTCTAATGCACGACGCGCAAGGTTGCCATGTCCTAACTCTCTACGTCCTGGCGCACGAAGCGGTGAAGCCTCGCCGACAGAGAAGCCCGGGAAGTTATAATTCACCATAAAGGTATCATTGATTGTATTCTTTTCTGTTAAAAGATCATACATTTGTGCGTCTTTATCATTACCCAGTGTCACTACCGCTAATGCCTGTGTTTGCCCACGCGTAAAGAGACATGAACCGTGCGCAAGTGGTAAGATATTGGTTTCAATACTAATAGGCCTAATCTCATTAAGCTTTCTACCATCAGCACGAACACGTTTTTCAATAATCATTTCTCTTACGATTTTCTTTTTATACGCATTCACAACGCTATTAACAAGCTCTTTGCTCCATGCTTCAAGAATAGCAACTTCATCTTTTAAAATTTTATCAACAATTTTGCCAAGCTCACTCGCACGTTCACTTTTTGCCATTTGATTAATTGCATTATAAACTTCTTCTTTATAAAACTCATCTACGTAAGCGAAAATTGAATCATTGGCTAAATCTTGTTTATAGTCAAGAATTGCATCGTCTTTTTTCAACGGTTTAAATGTACTTTCATAAGCGGTTGTCGCTTCAGTAATAGCACTTTGCGCTTTATCAATCGCCGTAACAATAGCATCTTCATCAAACTCATTGACTGATTGCTTTGCAATAACGCTCTCAGCTAATGTTGGATCTAACATCGGATCAATTGCCATTACGGGAAGAGTCATTGTCTCCATTGAAGCAATAGAGCGCATTTCAATCATCAAAAGCTCTTCTTTGGTACCAGCAACATAAAGATCTAAAGTACTTTTTTTAAGAGCTGAATTGGAAGGGTTGACAACGTATTCGCCATCAATATAACCAATACGCACACCTGCAACAGCTTTATTCACTGGAATATCAGAGAGATAAAGAGCTGCACTTGCGGCATTAAGCGCTGCAACTTGGAGATCAACTTCAGAATCACAACTGAGTACAAAAACAGTGATTTGTGTTGGGTAGGCATACCCTTTTGGGAAAAGTGGTCTAAGGCTTCTATCAATAATACGTGATGTAAGTGTTTCAAAATCACCTGGTTTTGTCTCTCGTTTAAAATACCCCCCAGGGATTTTTCCAACGGCATACGTTTTTTCAATATACTGTACCGTTAAAGGTACAAAGTTTTCTGCAACCTGTGAATCATCTCTTGCAACTGTTGCCAAAATGACAGTATTTTTAATTTTTAAAAGTGCAGCCCCTGCTGCTTGTTTAGCAACCTTGTCTAAATCATAAATCTCTTCTTGATTGTTAACGGTAATCTTATATTCCACTGTTTTCTCCTTCAATTATTAACTAAATATCTTTATAACTTTTGTTCTGTCTCTTTAGAAAAATCATATCCAACACTACCCACTGGATAAAGATTAAACATGAACATAATTCCAGATCTATTGACTGAATCTATACTTGTGCTGGTTAATTTTGGTGTTATTTTATCTCTGTATTGGATAGAATAATCCCAACATTTCAAACTCTTTTTAAACCCTATATTCCATGATCTAAACTGATCGTCTTGGACATCATAATCAACGCTTGTAAAAATATTATAATGTGTAAAATATTTACTATCGGCATACAAAGTCACAAAGCTATAATCCTTGTTAGATGAAATATCTTGACTTACTTTATAAATTGTGTTTTCTCTATACGTTTTATCTTGGTAGGTATATCGTAATGAAGGTGAATAAATATCATCTGCATAATTAATAGAAACTTGATTACGTGATACCTTACTAAATTCATGTGAATAATGAAGGTTATGACCTAAATAAATTTTATCTGTCATATGGTATTTGAGATCATTTTCTAAATCACCATATTTATAATCATAGTCACTGTAATAAATCTGCTTCACTTTATGACTAATTTTTTTATCACCATCTTCGTTATAAAAAAACTCTTTTAGTGTTAAAGATGTACTTTTTGTAAGCGTGTTAAGTGCAATAAAATCTGCTATATAACCATTTTCATCCTCTTTGCTTGGAAGAATCTGATCAATGCCTAGATACATTGTATGGTAAAAATTATCATACGGTTTTGAAAGTTCTGTATAAAGTGCAATTTTATGGTAATTTCTCCAATATTTTCCTTCACTTTCTTGCGTATCATCATTACCATAAGCAATATGTGATGCATAAATATTTTCTGAAACACTTACATGTAAATAATCTTCCAAAAGCGAAAAATATAATGTAAAAGGGGCATTTAATTCATTTTGGAATGCAGTAATACCCTCTTTGCGTTCATAATTTTTTGCTTGGTAATCAACAGAATAAAGTAAATTATCCAATAAAAGAGAGTTAGTAAAATGATGATAATGCAGCGTTGGCAACTCTTGCAAAGTTGTATCATTTGAAGTTTTAGAAGTATCAATATAATACTTTGCATACAATCCAACATAATCTTGATCGTGCTTAACATAATAATTTAAACGTGAAGTCGCTAACTTGTCATAACTAAAAGTATCATTCCTCATTGTATTATAGTAATCTATATCATTGAGGTAATTAATATCAAACCATAATCCATCTTCTAAATTATTATATTTTGTACTGAGTAATGCACTTCGATCATAAGTCATTTTGAGACCATAGTGACTATCATTTTTCAAATTTTCTGATTCAGCATAGCTTTTATGCTCGCTAAAATAACCTGTTGTAATTGAACCATGTGAATAAGGAGAATCTACAAAACGGTACGTCCCATGCAAGCCTTCGCCTCGATCGGTACGAATTTGAGGACGCAATTCTAAATCCCAATCCACATCAGGAGCAAAATAGATTGGTTGTAAATAATGAAAACCCTCTTTCCCACCAAATCCTAATTCTGGCTTTAGAAGTCCCGTTCTACGTGATGTATCCGTTGTAAATGAAAAATAAGGAAGGTAAAAAACAGGAACATCGCTAGCATAAAAAACAGGGTTATAAAGATGTAACCATTTATTTTCTTTATCAAATTCACCTGATGTAAATGCAATTTTCCAGTCAGGATCTTGTGTATTACAGCTAGAGACGATTGATTTTTGAGTGATATAGGTATCAGGATTTAAAATGGCATTTTCGCATTTAATCCACACATTAGAGCTCTCATCAAAAAAGAAGAGTGGGTCTGAAACGCCTTTATCGGTATTTAGATTGATCTTTGTATGTCCACTCCTGCTTGCATAGCTTACCCCTTCAAGCATCGTAATATTACCAAAAAGCTCTAAATCACCATTGGCTTGATCATAGTAAGCCTCATCGGCCGTAATAAGATACTTAGGGCTGTAAAGAACCACGTTGCCAACAGCATGCACTAGCGTTCCATCTTTGCTGACGGTATTGGCTAAGACCTCAACATCCTCAGGTGCTTTTTGTGCTGTAGCTGCCCATAAGCTTCCCAAAGAAAGCACCAGTAGGAAAAAAATTCTAATTCGCATTGACAACCAATGTATTGGCAACTCTATCATGCCATGTCTCTCTTTTTGGATTTAAAAATGCCCATATAAAACCTAGGTAAAATAAAGACTCACTTATGATTCTAAAAGCTGAACGGCTTAATGCTAAAAGAAGAGATGGATTTTCCAAATCAGCGGTTGAAATCACCCTGATCTTCACTGCAATTCTTCCCAATGTTGCACCATACATCCAGACAAAGAATGTTTGATACATCACTTTTAGCAAAACCACATACATAAAAAGACTATTAATGGTTCCTATTAACTCTTCAGTACTTACATTTTCAGGAATTTGATCAAGATAAATAAGTGCAAACAATACAGAAATCAAAAGCTCATCGATCAAATAGGCAAGCCCTCGTTTTTGTAAGGGTGCTAATGTAATATTTTCACTCTCAAACTTTTCAATCAACTCTTCGTTTGTCATGCTTGAAGTGCCTGATATGCAATATCATTCCTAAACTGTTTTCCTGCAAAGTGAACTTGCCCACACAGTAAATAGGCAAAATCTCTTGCTTCTTTAATACTGTCGCCTACACCTACGCACAAAAGTACGCGCCCGCCTGTAGCATACAATTTGTCATCCACAAGACTTACACCTGCATAGGATATATGGGTGTTTTCTAAACCTTCATGTACATTTTTATCAATAATAATTTCTGCAGGTTTTGAATCACCATACGGATAATTTTCACTTGCCATAACCACTGCAATGGCATATTTATTAAAAAATTCAATATTCAAGTTTTTAAGATTACCCGTAGCAGCTTTATAAAAAAGCTCACTTGCCGGTGTTTTTAAAAGTGGCATTAAAATTTCGCACTCTGGATCACCAAAACGAACGTTATACTCTAAAACGATTGGCTCATTTTTGACAATCATCAAACCAATAAACAAAACGCCCTCAAACGGAGCATTCTCTTTTTGCATACCTGCCAAAGTAGGCTTAACAACTCTCTCTTCTACTTTTTTATACAATTCTTCATCAATCAGTGGTGTTGGAGCATAAGCACCCATACCGCCTGTATTTGGTCCAATATCCTCATCTTTTAAACGTTTGTGGTCTTGTGCCGCTGGAAGAATTTTATAATCCACTCCATCACATACAACAAATAAAGAAAGCTCATACCCATCCAAGAACTCTTCAACAACAACACCAAGTCCCGCTTCACCGAAACTTTTACCACTGAGCATATCAGCAACTGCCTCTTTAGCTTCATCTTTGCTTTGCGCGATGATAACACCTTTGCCTGCACATAACCCATCCGCTTTGACAACAATAGGAAGTTCTAATGTTTCGATAAAATCATTCGCTTTTTGTGCATCGCTGGTTTCGATAAATTTTGCAGTAGGGATGTTGTAACGTAAGAGGAAATTTTTCATAAAAATTTTTGAGCCCTCTAAACGAGCTGCTGCTTTGGAAGCGCCAAAAATGACCAGACCTTTTGCTTTGAAAATATCAACAATACCTGCAACAAGTGCTGTTTCAGGACCTACAACCGTTAAATCAATACCATTTTCTTTGGCAAAATCAGCTAATGCTTCATAATCCTTACAGGTAACATTTTGTCCAAGTTGTGGGGTTGCACCATTTCCGGGTGCGAAAAAAAGTTCGGATACATTAGGATCACGTTTAAGTGCCAAACCTATAGAATACTCTCTACCACCACTTCCAACAACCATTACTTTCATTGACTAACTCTCCAAAAAAAATCTTGTTTCGTTTACATGTAAAACCCAAGTGAGCGTTCCGAGATTGAAGCGGCCCTAATAAGCCAACTTCTGGGAGTCGACCTTTTCTTTAGGCTGCAATCTCTCGCTTTGAAACAAAGCTCAAACGAGACCACAGGCACACCAAAAATGTACGCATTCCCTTATACTAATTGTTGGACCCTCATGAAAACGGTTGTCGCTTCACCCAGGCGAGGCAAACTACTAAACTTCTTCAATTATAAATGAATTTAGCTTCTAAAGAGCTTTTGCCAAGCTAACGCACGCCTCAATACTTTGTATTTTAGAGACCGAAATCTTTACATGTAAAGGCAAAGCGGCAGCTGTTTTTTCACCGATGGCAATGGCACGATAGCTCTTATCCCATGCAAAATTTTCTAAAAAACAGTGCACCGTCGAAGGCGAAGTAAAAATGAGTTTTGAATCTTTGGGAGGTGCTTCGCACGTAGAATAATGCTTGCATTTTGTCTCATAAACAATACGTTGTTCTATGTCAATATGATGGGTCCGTAAGATTTCAAACAAGGAAGAAACGACCTCTTTAGCACGAGGGAAAAAGACTTTTTTGTTTTGAAGCAAAGGAATCAAGGCTTGAGCAAAAACATCACCATAAGAATCTTTACATGTAAAGACCACATTGCCACCGCCACGCTCTATGAATGAGGCTGTTCCTTCGCCAATGGCATAAGCTTCTTTATCTTTCCATGCAGTTCCACTTTGTTCAAGTGCTTTCACGCTGTTTTTAGAGGTAAAAATGATCGCGTCAAACCCTTCCAAATCAAGTTTAAAAGGATCAAACACAATCTCAAAAAGTGGTAGATGTACTACCCCCTCATACGCTTTATCGCTGAAGAGGTAGATCATTATTTGTTATTCCCATTCAATCGTTGCAGGTGGTTTAGAAGAGATGTCATACACCACGCGGTTAATGCCATTGACCTCATTGATAATACGTCTAGAGATATTCTCCAAAATCGTATGAGGAATGTGTGCAAAGGTTGCCGTCATACCATCCGTTGCATCAACGATTCTCACGCATATTGTATTATCATACGTTCGATTATCACCCATAACGCCAACACTTTTGACATTTAAAAGCACCGTAAAAGCTTGCCATGTTTTTTCATAATAACCCGTTGAGCGAAGTTCCTCTAACATAATGACATCAGCTGCTCGTAACAGTTTTAAATCCTCTTTCGTGACTTCACCCATGATGCGAATAGCAAGACCAGGTCCTGGGAAAGGATGGCGAGAAAGCATATCTTTTGGAAGCCCTAATTCTGCTCCTAAAATTCTTACCTCATCTTTAAAGATTTCACGCAATGGCTCAATCAGCTCAAAGGTCATCCAATCTGGCAGCCCGCCAACGTTATGATGTGATTTGATGGTTTTAGAAGGACCTTTAACCGAAACAGATTCGATGACATCGGTGTAAAGCGTGCCTTGCGCCAAAAACTGAATGCCATTGTGCTTTTTCGCCTCTTCATCAAACACTTCGATGAAAGTCTCTCCAATGATTTTACGTTTTTTCTCAGGATCGCTGACACCCGCAAGTCTGCTTAAAAATTTCTCGCTGGCATCCACCGTAATAAGTGGTACATTGCGACTTCTAAACATCGCTTCGACTTGTTCACGCTCATTGGCACGAAGAAGTCCATTGTCAACAAAAACAGAAACCAGTTGATCGCCAATAGCTTCGGCTAAAAGAGTGGCTACAACTGAGCTATCAACACCGCCACTCACGCCACAAAGTACTTTTTTTGAGCCCACTTTTTCGCGAATTTTAGCAATTTGCTCTTTTGCAAACGAGCCCATGTTCCATGTACTTTCACAACCACAAATATGTTTTGCAAAGTTTTTTAAAAGCTTACTTCCTTGCTCAGAGTGAAATACTTCTGGGTGAAATTGAAACGCGTACATATTGCGTTTTTCATCGGCAATTGCCGCATAAGGAGAGTTTTCACTGTACCCAATTTTTTCAAATCCAGTAGGTAACGCTTCAACCCTATCACCATGGCTCATCCAAACAATTTGTCCACAGGTTGTATCTTTGAAAATTTTATGATCACTCTCAAATTTAAGCTCAGCCTTACCATACTCTTGGTGTGTTGCAGGAATAACACTACCACCAAAATGCTGTGTTAAAAGCTGCATACCATAACAGATACCAAGAAGAGGCAATCCTAATGCATAAACAGCAGGATCAGGATGATACGAATCTTTAGCATAAACAGACGCTGGACCACCACTTAAAATAATACCCTTAGGGTTACGTTTTTTAATATCTTCAATCTTCTCATTGTAAGGGACGATCTCACAGTAAACACCGCTCTCACGGAGCTTACGTGCAATCAACTGAGTGTATTGTGAACCAAAATCTAAGACTAAGATAGGGACTTCTTTCATTTATTTCCTTCTGTTTAATGTGAACCAAACTCATTTATATTCTATCAAAATACATAACACGCTTTCAAAGCAAAGCTTCGAAAACTACGTTAACACTGGGTTCTCTTCGGCAGAGTGCCCACGCACCATTGGTGCTTTTTCTAATATAAACCCAAAATTTCAAATTGTACATACCAAATCACTAACGATAAGATATAACCGACTAAGACCGTCCATGCGTATTTCATGTGAGAACCAAAGGTGTAAATACCTCTAAGTTTTCCCATAACACCTACACCTGCAGCGGAACCAAAACTAATCAAGCTACCACCAATACCTGCTGTCATGGTTACAAGTAACCACTGATCCACACCCATGTTTGGGTTAGCCTTTAAGACCGCGCTCATCACTGGAACATTGTCGATAAAAGCCGATAAAAAGCCCACACCGATGTTAACCACTGTAGCACCAGCACGCTCATAAAGTTTAACGGCTAAATCCAAATAACCTAAAAAGTGTAGCCCTCCAACAGCTGCAAGTATACCAAAGAAAAAGAGCAATGTGTCGTGTTCTATTTTTCCAATGGCGCTAAACGTTTGCAACGCTTCGCCATGTTTTCGTTTGAGCTGATAGCTGTAGAGTTTTAAAAGCGAAAAGCCAAACATCATGCCCCACATGGGAGGAATGTTAAAGAGTTGTTGGCACACAACCGCAGAAAAAATGGTAAATGCCCCAAGATAGATGACAATTTTGCCGCCTTTTAGAATGCGAACACGTTCTTCCGTATGCACATCAAAACGAGGTTTACCCTCTGGTACTGAAAAGGAGAGTAACCAACCTGTGGCTAACCAGCCCAAAAATGCCGCAGGAAAGAGTCCAAAAAAATCAAAAAATTCTGCCTTACCTGCAATCCAAGGCATGAGTGTTGTAATGTCTCCAAAGGGACTCCACGCACCACCGGCATTAGCACCCACAACGATGTTAATGGCACCTGGCACTAAAAAAGCGGGATTCTTCTTTTCAATTGTAATCAAAACAGTTGATAAAATGAGTGCGGTGGTTAAATTATCAGCTACAGGACTTATGAAAAAAGCTAAAGTGCCTGTGAGCCAAAAAAGTTTTTTAAAGGAATAGCCCTTTGAAACAAGTCTATACTTCAAGGCATCAAAAACGTGTCGCTCGATCATCACTTCGATGTAAGTCATCGCCACCAAAAGGAAAAAAAAGATTTGCGCAATCTCTAAAATGAGCATCTCGACTTCGTGATTTAGTGGCTTAGAATCAATTCCATTGATGGCATTGTACAAACCGATTAAAATAAATATAAAGGTACCAACAAAGAGAGCTGGTTTGGCTTTATTGATATGAAATTTTTCTTCCGCGGCAATAATATAATAGCCTACAATAAACATGACCAAAGAGACAATGCCAACCCATGTCGTCGTGAGATCTTGACCGCTTGATGCCCAAATCGTATTGACGAGGGCGAACAAAGCTACGAGGATTCGCATGTGTCGTTCCCTTGTTGTAGGTAGTGCGCGCCTAAAGATTCCTTGCGTTTAAGCGCACTGGAGATAATCTCTAGTGATACAAGAAGCCTGAGTCTTAAAAGTTTTCCTATGGACAACTTTAGCATCTGAGTAACACGCTGTTTTGCTTTTTCTAGATTTTTCGTTTCGCGTAGTATTCCTGCATAAAACCACATCAAATGGCGTAGTTCATTTTTCAGTGTTTTATCATTTTCTTTCTCAAGTACCTCTTCAGTTTCACTAAATGTATGATGCATTTTTGGCGTGTTCATCGTCGCTATAATCTCTTGTGCCACGCGAGTGGAAAAGACCAACCCTTCAAGCAATGAGTTACTTGCAAGTCTATTGGCTCCATGAACACCTGTGTGAGCACACTCGCCCACCGCATAAAGATCTTTTACATGTAAGACTTTTCCGTGTAAATCTGTTTTGATACCACCCATTGAGTAGTGAAATGCTGGTGAGATAGGAATTCTTTGCTGTGGCACGTTATAACCAATCGTGGTCATGTTAAAATAGATGCTTGGAAAGCGTTGTTTAAAATGCTCAGGCTCAAATGCACTGAGATCTAAATAAACCTCTTTGCCCGTTTTTTGTTTGTATTTAAAAATAGCGCGACTTACCACATCACGAGGAGCAAGTTCTCCTCTTGGATCATAATCAAACACGAAGCGTTTGCCATCTTCATCCACGACCATTGCGCCCTCGCCTCTAAGCGACTCGCTTAAAAGCTGTTTGCGAACGCTGTTTCCAAGCACAAAAGCGGTAGGGTGAAACTGCATCATCTCCATATCCGCAAGCGCAATGCCGTGACTAAGGCAAATGCCCTGCATATCAGCACTGATGGTTCTTGCATTGGTATGGTATTCATAAAGTGACCCGACACCACCACTGGCAATAATGACTTTTTTAGCGTAAAGATTAAAAATTTTATCGGCATGAAAAACACGCGCGCCATAACAGACACCCTCATCAATCAAGAGATCAGTGACTTGCGTATTATAAAGAATGGGGAACGGAAGCTTTTGCATTAAAAAAAGGTGAATATAACGCCCCGTTGCATCTCCTCCAGCATGTAAAATACGGTTAGTGCTATGAGCAGCTTCTTTGGTATAAAGCAGATTTCCTGCTTCATCTTTATCGAAATTAAATCCCATATCAATTAAGTGTTTGATTGCACTTGGCCCTTCTGAGCAGAGAATTTTGACCGCTTCTTCATTGCAATGCCCTGCACCTGCACTCAGTGTATCGCTTACATGTAAAGGTATATCGGCATCGTCTCTAGCAACAGCGACACCGCCTTGCGCGTAAAACGTGTTGCACTCCCACGCGTAATCTTTAGAGACAATGAGTACACTGAGTGACTTTGGAAGTGCTAAAGCGGCACTCAAGCCTGCAATACCAGTGCCAATAATCAGAACATCGTAAGACGTTTTCATTTGATCGTTGTGTGTATGTTTTTAGGATATTTTGTTTCGTTATTCTCTTTATAAATTGGAGGGCCTTTAAAACCACATCCAAAAAGAGCAAAGCCTAAACATGCTATAATCAACGCATGAAAGATTCCAAAAGTATAATTTCTCATCTCGTACAACAACCTTCTATGAAGAAATATGAGCAGGTGCGTTGCTATGACAGATTGCTCAGTTTGTTACCCAAAAGCTTCACAAGCATGATACGCTTTGTGTACACCAAAAACGAAACGCTCTTTTTTGTACTCAATCATCCTTGCGCCAAAATGGAGTTTAATTATAAACGTAATTTAATAAAGAGTCTATTAAAAGAACTTCTTGCCCATTTCCCAGAATGTTCATGTTTACATGTAAAAGAAGTTCAAGCCTTTGTCACCAATCAAAAAAGTGAAGAAGAAGCTTTGATTGTCTCTGCCAATTCAGAAATTTTTTACCCAGAACAAGCTAGCGGAGCCTTTGAAACACTGTGCGAAGATGAAAAACTACGTTCCCTTTTTGAAGCGATTAAAGAGACCATTGCCAAAAACCGATCATGCTAGCCCAAAAACTTAAAAACGCGCCGCACAATGCGGGCATTTATCAATACTTTAATGCGCAGGGAATGCTTTTGTATGTCGGCAAAGCCAAAAGCATTAAAAATCGTGTCAAGAGTTATTTTCGCTTTTCTGGTGAACTAAGTGCCGCTCCCAATCTTTCACCTCGCATTGCAAAAATGATCAGTGAAGTTGACAATGTCGAGTATATTGTCGTGCAAAGTGAACATGACGCACTCATTTTAGAAAACTCTCTGATTAAACAGCTCAAGCCCAAATATAATATTCTTCTAAGAGATGATAAAACCTACCCTTACATTGCCATCAATCTTTCTGAACCTTTCCCTCGTTTTGAGATCACACGTAAAATTGTCAATGACAAGCATATCAAATATTTTGGCCCGCTCTCAGGTTCTGCCAAAGCGCTTTTAGAAGCACTCTATTTGGCTTTTCCTTTAGTTCAAAAAAGAGGATGTTTAAAAGGTAAAAAAGCGTGCCTTTTTCACCAAATCCATCGTTGTTTAGCGCCATGTGAACAAAAAGTTGACATGGTGACTTATGCCAAAATCGTGCAAGAAGCATTGGAGTCTTTAAACGATCAAAAAAAGCTCGTGAATCTTTTACATGTAAAGATGGAAGAGGCATCCATGAAGCTCAATTTTGAAGAGGCAGCCAAACTTCGTGACATTATAAACTCTATCAAAGACGCTTTACATGTAACTCATGTGGAGCTTTCAAAACTCGAAGATTACGATGTTTTTGCGGTTGAGATCATGGAAAAGGTGGCGGTGGTGATGCGTCTTTTTATCCGTGAAGGCAAAATCGTTTCAACCTCTCATACGCTGATGCACAACGCCTACGGTTTTGAAAAAGATGAGCTTTATCAACGTTCTCTTTTTGAGTTTTACAACCCTATGAATCAAACGTTTGCCAAGCAAATCCTCATTGCTGAATCCTTTAGTGAACAAGAAGATATGGCTCAATTTTTAAGTGAAAAATTTGGACAAAAAATCACCATTAGCGCACCGCAAAGAGGTGAAAAACTGCATCTAATATCCATTGCTCATGAAAATGCTAAAACACTTTTACTGCAAAATATTACGAAAAACCCAACAACATTACCAGAGCAAATTCAAAAACTTTTTGATCTGATTTCACTTCCTAAACGCATTGAAATCTTTGATAATTCCCATCTTGGAGGTAAATCTCCCGTGGGTGGTATGGTGGTATGGGATGATGGATTTGATAAGTCAAGTTACCGCCGTTATGAACTCCACCATGAAGATGAATACGCACAAATGAAAGAGATGTTAGAGCGCCGTATTAATGATTTTTCCAAAGAATCGCCCCCTGATCTTTGGGTACTTGATGGTGGTGAAACGATTCTTAAACTTGCCAAAAGTTTGCTCGCTCAAAAAGGTTTGTATGTCGATTTACTTGCCATTGCCAAAGAAAAGCGAGATGCCAAAGCGCACCGTGCAAAAGGGAGTGCGCACGACCTTCTCTACAACCAAAACCAATCGTTTCATCTGCCACCAAGTGATAAGCGTTTGCAGTTTATTCAAAGACTTCGCGATGAAGCACACCGCTTTGCCATCACCTATCACCAGAAGAAAAAACGAGGTCGTGATATGAGTTTAGAACTTCTAAAAATCGAAGGAATAGGTACCGCAACTATCAAAAAACTGCTACTTTATTTTGGGACATTTGAAGCTATTTACAACGCAGAGCAGGAAGAACTAGAGGTAACCATTGGTAAAAAGGTCGGTGCCAATCTATTTCATTGCTTAAGAAAGTAGGTTAGTTTTAAGTATAAGTGAGTTAAAATTGACTTTTTAACGTTCACGAAAGGATCGTCATTTGATACTTTACGATAAAAGTGGTCTGTTTCTAGGAATGGGAAACCAAGAGTTGTACCTTTTAGGGTATGAGGATATGGAAGAGTTTCGTAATTATCATAACGATTTTGCTGATCTCTTTGTGAACAAACCTGGCTTTATCTTCAAGTTTAAGAACTTCTCGTGGATTGATTACGCGCAGCATAGTGGCACGCCCAATAAGCGCGTTTTGATTCGTACCAAAAATGGCAAAGAGATCGAAACGTCACTTACTATCAGTGAAATATACCTTCAAAAAGAGATCAACGGTTCAACACAATTTTTTAGCGTTGAACTCAGTAACACTCCTTTCAAACATGACCTACCTATTTCTCTCAATAAGTCTCAAACGTTTGAACCAGGAGCCGATGAGCCTTCATCTTCACTCATACAAGAAGAGTCTTTTATCGAAGATGCACCAACTTCTTTAGGCACAAGCATCAGCTTCGATGCACCACTGATTCCATCTACTTCTACGGTAGAAGAAGATTATACCACACCACTTTTTGCTACGACTACCGAAACAGCGAGCATTATGCCTCAGCAAGAGAGTGAAATTACCTTTACACCCGTAACTTCCGTACCACAAGCAGAAGAAACATTTGATTTTAAACTCAAGTTTGACGATACGATTTTGGAAGAGCCAAAAACACAAGAAAAATCTGAAGAAAGTGAACCACTCGAGTATCATTCGATTGACCAAATTCAAATCAACGATCTTGATTTTGTTCCACCTCTTGAGAGCTACCCTGAAGATAAACAAGAAGACCTTTTAGAAGATCCTACACTCCATGTTGAAGAATTAAGAGTACCAACGCCAGCTATTGCTGAGGAAGAAACATTTGACCTCTCTGAATGTGCTGACGAACTAGGACTTGATATTAGTACCTTAGCTCAAATTTTGGAAGAGTATGTCAATTCTTTGGATACAACAATGCCTCTACTATCCCAAGCCATCAATGCCAATAATCGAACCAGTGCTAAAGAAGAGATAGCCAAACTTAAAAGTGTTGCACTTCATTTGCAAATTATTTCACTCTATCATCACTTCGAACATTTAGAAACCAGTTTAGAGTTTGACACAAAAGAAGAGATCCTCCAAACATTAACAAATCTTCAAGAAGCAATTGCACGCTTTAAGGAGAGTGTTTTATGAAAAGATTATTGCTATGTTTACTTCTTCTCGCATCATCTGTCTTCGCAGATTATTTTAGAGATGCAATGATCGCCTATAAAAGCAATAACCTTGCACAAGCAAAAGAGCTTTTCGAACTCTCTATTAAAAAAGAAAATTCAATTCAAGGGTATTTTTATCTTGGAAAGATTTACCTTTATGGCGAAGGAGTCGATGCCAATCCCTCTCTTGCTATTCCCTACTTAGAACAAGCGGTGATGAAAGGCAATGTCAAGGCAAAATGTTACCTAGCCGAAGCCTATCTCAAAAATCGCGTCAAACATGATGAAGCTATTTCGCTTCTGAATCAAGGGGCGAAAGAAAGCGTTACATGTAAAGAGATCGCTTCTGCCTACAACATACTATTAAACAGTTAATAAAGGACGCCGACCATGAAATTAACGACCCAGCATACGCTAAGGCTTATCAGTCAATATCCTCTGATTATCCTTTTTATCTTTTCGAGTTACTTTCTCTTTCTGTCATATACCCAATTTGATACAACGTTAACACTTAAAAACAAGATTGAAAGTACCAAAGTTTTGAGCGCACTGTCCATCGAACTTGCCAAAGAGAGGGGTCTTAGCGCTTCGTATATTTCCAGTCAAGGAAGTATCGCAAAAGAAGCCCTTCAAGAACAACGTGTTGCAGTTACAAAAGCTATCACAGAATTTCATAATTTTTATCAAACACATGAAGTAACTCCAAATATTAAAAATACCATTCTCTATATTAATAAAATTGGCGACATGAGACAAGCGGTAGATAATTTCACCGTTGATTTCAATAAAATGTTCTTTGATTACTATAGCCAAATTAACACATTTCTTTTAAAAGAACTCGAAACCATCGGAACAATTAATTCCAACTCAAATATTTCCAACCTCACCTATTCATTGGTTTCAGCCTATAAAAATATTGAATATCTAGGACAAGAAAGAGGTTTCGTTTCTAAAATTCTGAGCCAGTATGTTCCTTTCAGCCCTAAAGATCTTGAAATTTGGATCAATATTTTTGGTGTTTCCAACATTTTTGATCATACAACCATCAATGACAAATCAACACGTACCCAAATCGAAAATCTCTATAAACTACCTGATAATATCAAGCTTGAGGAAGAAATCACCCAAGTTAAAGCTGAACTTATTACCGCAGCGCAAAGTGGTGAATACTTAATCGACCCAACATTATGGTTTGGACTTTTAACGAAAAAAATTGATATTCTTGATAAATCCGCTCAAATTATTAAAATCTCTCTTAATGCTGAAGAGAAAAGCTATGATAACCAAAATATTGGCCAGCTCATTGGTGCTGCTATCACATGGGTTCTTTCTATTATTTTGATGTTCTTAGGTTTCGGACTTTCAGGTCAATTTAGGAAAAACGTTCAAGGGCTTGAAAATATCTTCACACGTGTCGAAGAGCTCGCTGAAACCAAAGAGAAGGTTGACTTTAACACGGCAGAGGGTATGAACGTCGCTTATGGCATTATTGATAGAGCGATTGAAAACATTGCTAAAGAGAAGAAAAATGCGGAAGAAGCAAGTGCTGCAAAAAGTATCTTCCTCGCCAACATGTCACATGAAATCAGAACACCGCTTAACGGTATTATTGGCTTTACAGAGCTCTTAAAGAACTCTGATTTAGATGAAGAAAAACGCGAATTTGTTGATGTTATTGAAAAAAGTTCTGAAAATCTTTTGGCGATTATTAACAATATTCTTGATCTTTCTAAAGTCGAAAGTAATAAAATCGAGATTGATGAAATTCTTTTCTCACCTATTGATGAATTTGAAAATGCCGTTGAAGTGTATGGACCTAAGGCTGCTGAGAAAAATATTCAACTCTCTTTATATATTGATCCAAGTCTGCACAACTACCTCAAAGGTGATGCTGTTAAAATCAAAGAGGTTTTGATTAACCTTATGAGTAACGCGGTTAAATTTACCCCAAATAACGGTCAAATTACTGTTGAAATTAAACGTATGGACAATGCACCGCTTGATAAAGCACGCGTACTCTTTAGTGTACAAGATTCTGGTATTGGTATTCATCAAGATAAAATTGAGGGTATTTTTGATGCCTTTAACCAAGCCGATTCAACCATCACACGTAAATTTGGAGGTACAGGACTTGGTCTTACAATCTCATCTAAATACATCTCACTTATGGGTGGACGCTTAGATGTTGAGAGTGAAGAAGGCAAAGGTAGTCGCTTCTTCTTTGTGCTTGACCTTGTTGAATCTACAGCCAGTGGTACCGACTATAAAGATCATTTTAGTGACTTCAACTGTGCCATCTACTCTCCACTCAATAGTACAAAAGCACATACAGAATTTATGTATGACTACTTTACCTATTTTGGCGCACATGCAAAATATTATACTGATTTCCCTGCTCTTAAAAACCTTATCTTTAAAGCGGGTAGTAATATCATTGTAGCTGATTACAATAACCTCACCAAAGAAGAACTTGAGGAGTATAAAAAGATTAAATTGCCTATTATCTTAATCTTTAAATCCTCACAACAATCTAAATACAACGAATACAATACAAAATATATTACACCTATGTATGAGCCTATTAACGTCTCTAAATTGGTCAAAGCATTAGAATCCAAACGTGAGTTTTTACCTACTAAAGATGACCGTGTTGAACCACAACCACTGCAAAAAGCAACTTTTGGCAAAAAATTTAAAGCCAATGTTCTTGTTGCAGAAGATAATGAGATTAATCAAAAATTGATCCGTAGAACCCTTGAAGACTTAGGACTTAATATTACTATCGTTCCTAACGGTTTACAAGCCTTAGAGCGAAGACGTAGTGAAAATTTTGATATGATCTTCATGGATATTGCAATGCCTGTGATGGACGGTATTGAATCAACCCACAAAATTTTAGAATATGAAGAGAAAAATCATCTTCCACACATCCCGATTGTTGCCATTACGGCTAATGCACTTAAAGGTGATCGTGAGCGTTTTATGAAAGAAGGGTTGGATGAATACATCACCAAACCAATTAAAAAAGACAGCATCATCAGTATTCTTAATCTTTTTATCCAAGATAAAATTGACTATACTGCGCAAGAAGAGGAAACTGCTGAAGTCAAACTCGTTACGATGCCTATACTCAACACAGAAGATGAAGTAGCACCTACTTTAAGCATTGAAGAAGAGGCTCCAAGCGAAGAAGCAAGTCAAGACATATCCATTCCTTCGCAAGAAGACGAGTTACCTACACCTTTGATAACAGAACCATCTATCGCCATGAAAGATATTCTTGTTTTGAAAAAAAGTCCTATTGAAACTAAAATTTTTACGAGTGTTTTAAGTAAAATGTGTGAACAAGTCGATGCGGCTGTTTCGTTTAATGATTTTAAACAAAAAATCGAATCCGAGCATTACAGGATTGTACTTTTTGATAAAGAAATGCTCTTAGAGGACGCTCAAACATTTTTAACATGGATGGTATCTGTCGCAGAGCACCAACAAGCAGGTAAAATCAATACGATTATGTTTGTTGATCCAAAAGATAAGAACCAAGATTCTACTGTTGCCTTTGATGCTATTTTACCAAACCAAATTAGCAAAAAAGACCTTGAGATATTGATCCACAAGTTTATTTAAAAGGCTGAGTATATGGAAAAGCAATTAAAAATTCTAGCCGTTGACGATGATTTTATCAATCTTAAACTCATTAGTTCCATGTTACGTAAGAACACACAAGTTGGTATTATTATTGAAGCAACCAATGGGCTAGATGCCATTAATCTCTTAAAAACACAAGGCGATATTGATCTTGTTCTTTTAGACATTAAAATGCCTGTCATGGATGGTATTGAATTTCTAACGAATATTCAGTCGATGATTGAATTTAAGAAGCTTCCCGTTATCGTTTTAACGACAGATGAGACACGAAAGCACGAAGCATTTGATCATGGCGCTTTTGATTTTTTAGTTAAACCTATTAGAGAGCATGATTTAAGTAGTAAAATAGCGAAAGTTGCTGATCTTTTTTGATCAGCAACTTCGTTGAATAACTTCATTGATTTTGTGATACAGCGACGTAATTTCTTCTTTTTTCTCGATAAAACTATTTTTATTAGCAATCAAATAAGCAGATGAATCCAAAATTGTTTCAACCACTTTGAGCCCATTTTGCTTCATGGTACTTCCTGTCTCGACAATATCGACAATTACGTCAGAAAGCCCCACAAGCGGTGCTAATTCAATAGAGCCATAAAGCTTAATAATATCAACCGCCATTGCTTTTTTAGAAAAATACTTCTGCGCAATGTTAGTCATTTTAGTCGCCACTTTAAGCTCAGGCGCACTGTAATCAATCTCTTTGCCCTCTTGAATACCTACACACACTTTGCACTTTCCAATGCCAAGATCAAGCAAACGAAGCAAATCTTCATCTTTTTCTTCTAAAACATCCAAACCTACAACCCCAATATCAGCTGATTGGTGTAAAACATAAGCAGGGACATCTTGGTTTCTAACCAATAAAAATCGAAAACCGTCTGCTTCTAAGATCAATTTTCGATCATCAAAACGAAAGGCTGTTCCAAAAATTTTTTCAAAAATTTCTAACGTTTCTTCTGCAATTCTACCCTTTGGCAATGCCACTGTTAACATACTTTTCCCTTTTCTATTTATAGGTTTTAAATCTACGCTCGGCGGCCACTATTGTACTGAAGCTTGCCTCTAATTTTCATATCGTTACTGTTCTAAATGTGCTTCTCTAATGGCTTTGAGCATTCCTCTAAAAATAAGCGTACGATCAAAAATCGCATTACTAAAAAATTTAGAAAAAAACTTCCCATCACCGCCTGTAAAAAAGATTCTTTTATCTTTACATGTAACTTCCAAAAGCATAACAATTGACTTAATGATGCCGTATGAAATAGCATCGTTTGTTTTTTGAGGTAAGGCATCCAAGGCTATGCTCGGATTAACTTGTAAATTCAAGCGTGGAGAAATCGAAGCATAACACTTCTCATAAGCAACCAAACCTGGCAGAATAAATCCTCCTAGATGCATCCCTCCTGACATAATGTCAACCGTAATGGCACTCCCTGCGTCAACAATCATTCCATCTTCGATGGTACAGCATGCGGCAATACGATCAATCCCCATACCTTGATAAATCGTGTCAAACTCAAAATATGGCTCCAAGTCAATAAAATTATGTTTGCTTTGAAGGGAGCTTTTAAGAGCATCATTGACGCAAATATAATAGACTTTCTCTTTTGTTGAAAACTCTTTAAACTGCTTATGTGAAAGACTCCACACTTTTCCATCTTGATAAAAATCAGCATTTGAATTACCAATATCACATAAGATCATCGTAAACCTTCCAGCCATTTTCATGAAGAAGAAAAGCAGCTTTTGAGCATAATGGAGCTTGCAATAACAAATGTTTATGCTTATAACAATGCTTTACATGTAATTCTAATGTAGTGGTAAATCCAAGAATTTCTTGAACATGTTTAAGCAAAAATCTACTTTTTTGCTCGGGACGAAAGATAAGATGGTAAAAAGAGTTTCGATCGACACCACTAAAAATAGCGAGTTTTTTACGCGTATGAAGAACCATTTTGGGATCCATCACCTCCAGAGATGTAAAAACGATCTGCTTGCGACAAATGCGCTCTAACATCTCCTTCATGATGGCAACACAACCTATTCCTATTTTTTTCGATTAAGCTTGAAGAAGTGATTTTTATAATACAGTGTATCACCGGTTGTAAATACATGGCTTTCAATCTCATCTGGAAGTTTATATACATTGGTTGTAATCAGATCCAAATCTGTTGCAATGACATAACCACCCTTCTCAATCATATAAATGAAATCTCCATGAATCGTTCCTGAAAAAGTTGCGAAAGGAAATTTACGCTCTTTAAGTGTTTTAAGATCGGCATCTGTAAGTAAAACACGTCCATCTTTGGTAAAGACAAAGATACGATTTTCAAGTACAATCACATCTTTGACTTCCGTCTCTAAGAAGTTGATTGTTTTTGGGCTAATAGAAACAACTTTACTTTTTGTCGCAGCAACCAAACGATCGCCTAAGACTTGAAGGTAAATAATATTGCCAAAGAATTTCTCATTACTAACAACAACGTCACGAATCGGTTTTTTTGTTTGCTCATCAACAATGACCAATTTACCATCGAGTGTTGGGAAAACGATCAAGTCACCTAAAAAATAAGGTGCAGCGATACGTGAATCTAAGACATACACATCATCTTGTTTGAGATGCATCATCTCTTTACCATCGTTAATGTCCATAAGAACAAGTTCATTTGATCCAAGAACCAATGCTAAGAGATTATTTTTAAGTGAAGCAGAAGCAACAGCACGTCCACATTCTTTACTAAAGAGCACTTTTTTATTTGCATCAACGATTTGTAAAGCACCACATTTTGAAGCTGCAACATATCTACCATTGTCTTCTGAAAGGTAGACAAAACCATCAGGTAAAACAACATTTGAAAGCCCTTTTTTGGTGATAATTTGTCCATTAGACAATGTTGCACCATCTCTGACTGCATCTACAATAGATCCTGGTAGTGAACCATCGTAACTTACTTTGCCAGAGAGTGACTCTGGTTCAAAATATTGTCGTTTTGTGCCACAACCACTGACAACCAATAATAAAGCCAAAAGTGAAAAAACAATTTTTGCGTATCTCATTATTTTAAACCTTGATAGTGTTCTAGATTTTTTGCAATCTGTTTAAGTGGAGAATTTGCCTCTATCTGAGCAAATTTCAACCTCGCCGCTTCTATTTTCTTTTCTTTAAGCAAATCATACCCTTCTTGCAAAAGTACCATACCAGAGAGTAACTCTCCTTTTGGTGTTGCATTGGCATCAAGTTGCGAGAGTTGATACGTAGCCAAATCTGCTAAGATAGGATTATCTTTAGAAAGTGATACACTTTTAAGTGCTTCAATATCACCTTTAACCAAAGCCGTTTCAAAAATAAACATCGCATACAGTTTTGGATTTTTTGCTTTGAGAGTTTCAAGTGCAGACGCATTATTGGCATCTTTAAGAAGTGCTTGATATGCGTCATTGGAAACTTTTAAACGCTGCTGTGCCATGATGTCATTGATTGCATACCCTCCAGCACCCAAAGCTAAGAGCACCAATGCTGAGATAATATATTTTTTATTGCGATTGAAGAAACGCTCACCTTTGATCATTCCCTCAAGGAATTGTTCTTCCGTGCCAATCTCTTCTTTGACCGCTTGAATATTCTCTTTAAGTCCCAAACACTATCCTTAATAAGCGATTTTTGAAAAACATAACAAAGTTTATCACAAGAAATATAAAAAGCCACTAATGCCATTTCAGTATCCACCAAAAGAGAATTTGCTATAATCGTATTTTTAAAAAGATTTAAGGATTTTAAACCGATGAAAATTGACAATGAACTACTCCAAAAACTGGAGAGACTCTCCTCTTTAAAAATCAGTGATGAAAAAAGAGAAGGTGTTATTAATCAACTGAGTGAAATTGTCTCTTTTGTTGAAAACCTTAATGAGCTTAATCTCGAGGGTGAAGAAGCGACCTTTACGACACTTAGTGGAGGAACACCATTGCGTGAAGATATCCCAAGTGTCAATAACGAAATTATAAAAACAATTTTAAATCATGCGCCACAAAGTGAAAGTGGCTTTTTTGTTGTTCCAAAAATCATCGAATAATTCTTCATTAAAGGGAAGCAAGTCATGAGTTCACTCAATATTAAAGCATTATTAAAAAATGTGGTTGCATACAAAGCGTCCGATCTACACCTTGTAGGTCGTAGTGAACCACAAATTAGAATTGATGGTAAACTTGTTCCTCTCGATATGGAAAAACTGACAGGCAATGTTATTGAAGAGCTCTGTTATACACTTATTACCGATAAACAAAAAAAGAAACTCGAAGAAGATAAAGAACTTGACTTTGCGATTATGTTCCCAGACATTGGTCGTTTTCGTGCCAACTATTACTATACAATCAATGGAGAACTTGCCGCTGCATTTAGAATTATTCCTATTGAAATTCCCTCTTTAGATGACCTGAATACCCCTATTGTTTTTAAAGATGTCATTAAACGTGAAAAAGGGCTTATTCTCGTTACTGGACCAACGGGAAGTGGTAAATCAACAACACTTGCGGCATTATTAAATGAAATTAATCTTTTTGAGCATCGCCATATCATTACCATTGAAGATCCAGTAGAATTTATTCATACCAATAAAAAGTGCCTCTTTTCGCACCGAAATGTGGGCGAAGACACCAAAAGTTTTGCAAGAGCACTTAAATTTTCACTCCGTCAAGATCCTGACATTATTCTCGTAGGTGAGATGAGAGATCAAGAAACAATCAGCACAGCTATTACTGCAGCGGAAACGGGGCACTTAGTCCTTGGAACATTGCATACCAACTCTGCAGTTCAAACGATTAACAGAATTGTCGATAGCTTTGAAGGTGCTGAGCAAGTACAAGTTCGCAATATGCTAGCAAGCTCACTGCATGCTGTTATCTCGCAAAGTCTTCTTCCAAAAGTTGGTGGCGGAAGGATTGCAGTGCATGAAATTATGATTAATAATTCAGCTATTGCAAACTTGATTCGCGAAAATAAAATTCATCAAATCTACTCTCAAATGCAACTCAATCAGCAAAAAACAGGCATGGTAACGCAAACTCAAGCAATGATGAAATGCCTACGAGCAAATCTCATTGGCAAAGAAGATGCGATACGCTACTCCACGCAACCACAAGAACTTCTCAATAATATGGGAATATAATAGGCACGTTTTACTAAGATTACAGCTTATTCAAGCTATACTAAAGCATAAAAAACTCTAAAACAATGGGTAAAAAGGCACCTATTCATGAACAATGGTAATCAGATTTCAGAAATGATCTTTCAATTTGCAGAAGAAACATTTGCAAAACTTAAAAGCTTAAACATTCCACCTTATCCAAAATATTATCATGATACCTTTGTCGAAACACTACAAAAAAGTGGTAATCCTGAGATAATAGAACTATCCCAAAAGCACAGTTATCTTTTTTCCAATGCTGGACAAGAAGAGATGGTGAGTGAGACGTGCTTTGGACTGATGAAAAAAGGGTTAGAAGAGTTTGTTAAAACAAACGATAACCTCAAATTTATTTCGGATGAAACATCGATAAATATCGATAATATTAAAAAAGACTATGAAAGTGTTGATACACACCAAGTGCTGCAAGCCTTTGATAATTTTCAAGGCAAAATATTGCATGAACTACAAGCGGCAGATGAGACAATTGCGAAACTCAAACTCGAAGTTGAACGCTTAGAGCGCGAATCCAATATCGACCCTTTAACCAAAGCACATAACCGAAGAGTTCTTGTTAAAGACTTAGAGGAAGTACTGAACTTTGGTCAAGACAAAGACATGGATATGCACCTTGTGATGTTTGATGCCGATGATTTTAAACAGATCAACGACTCTTTTGGACATATTGCAGGAGATAAAACACTGATTTTTCTATCTAAATTGATTCAAAACTCCCTTCGCCGTGGTACACGCATTTATCGATACGGTGGTGAAGAATTTGTGGTTATTCTCAACCGAACTTCTTTTGATGAAGCTACTAAAATTGTTGATCGCATCATCAAAGAGACGAGTGATAGTAAACTACTCTATAAAAACCATGACATCCATTTGACACTCAGTGCGGGTATTTGTTCGCATAAACAGAATATGAGTGCCGATGAGCTTTTAGACAAAGCAGATAAGGCTTTATATGAAGCCAAAAGAAGTGGTAAAAACTGTTTCAGGAGCACCTATTAATGGCAAGTTTTTCGATGTTTGATATTATTTCACTCGCATTAGTACTTATTCTAGGTATTAAGGGCATTATTAACGGTTTTGTTAAAGAGGTCTTTGGACTTTTAGGCATTATTGGTGGTATTTACTTTGCTTCTCGCTATGCACATGTTGCTGGCAAAATGATCAATGATAATTTTTTTGCTTTCAGCAACCAAGCATCGCTGTATCTTTTTGGTTTTATTGCCGTTTTGATTATTTTTTGGATTACATGTATCTTCTTAGGCTATCTTATCGCTCAGGCTTTAAGCCTTAGCGGTTTGAGCATCTTCGATAAGCTTGCTGGCTTTGTTGTTGGTAGCATGAAAATATTTTTAGTTTTCTCAGTACTTGCTGTAACATTGAGCAATATTGAATTTATCAAATCACGCATAGAGCCTTATGTGGCAAAAAGTATGATGTTTCCACTCTTTTTAGAAATGGGCAATTATATTGTAAAGCTCGATACAAACACGATGTTTGAGAGTCTACAGCCTAAAGAGAAAACCAACCCTTAAAAGAGGTCATGATGAGTACATTTGAAAATCTTGAATATAACTCTTTGCTCTCAAGCTTTAAAGAGTTATTGAAAAATAATAGTCTAAAATTTACAAAACAGCGTGAAGTGGTTTTAAAAACTCTTTATGAAAAAAATGAACACTTTACGCCTGAAGATCTCTATATTTTTCTTAAAAGTACCTACCCTGAACTCAATATTGGCATTGCTACGGTGTACCGCACACTTAACCTTCTTGAAGAGTCTAACATGGTCACTTCGATCTCGTTTGGTGTTGCAGGTAAAAAATTTGAACTTGCCAACAAACCACACCACGATCACATGATCTGCAAAAGTTGTGGACTCATCATCGAATTTCAAAATGATAAAATCGAACAACTACAACTTGAAATTGCGAAAGCAAACCATTTCATCATTACCAGCCATTTAATGCAACTACGTGGTCTTTGCAAAGAGTGTGCTCAAAAAAGCAAACATTAGGAAAAGAGGACGAGATTTTGATATTTCAAGACCAATACCAACAACAACGTATCGAAAAGGGAAAAGCGCTCCATGCGCTTGGTCGCAACCCTTATAGGCACAATATTATCAAAGATACTAGCACGAAAGAATTTCTTGAGTGTTATGAATATGTCATTGAGAGTGAACTCAAACGTGATGAACATAAAAACAACACGGTTGTAGGTCGTATCAAATTTTTGCGTCACATGGGCAAAGCTGCTTTTGCAAAAATCGAAGATGAGCAAGGATTATTACAAATTTATTTTAGTCGTGAATCTATCGGTGAAGAGTGGTTTGAAGAAGCCAAAAGACTGGTTGAAGTGGGTGATATTATTAGCGTAACAGGCTTTCCTTTCGTTACTAAAACAGGTGAACTTTCTTTACATGTAAAAGCCTTAGAGGTTGCCACAAAGTCTATTGTTCCATTGCCTGAAAAGTTCCATGGTCTTCAAGATAAAGAGCTTCGTTACCGCAAACGCTACCTCGATATGATTATGAATAGCGATGTGCGCAGAACGTTTAAAATCAGAAGTAAAATCGTGAGCGAAATTCGTCACTTCTTTGAAGAGAGAGACTTTTTAGAGGTCGAAACACCGATGATGCACCCCATTGCTGGAGGCGCAAATGCTAAACCATTTGTAACACACCACAATGCACTTGGTATTGATCGTTATCTCCGTATTGCACCTGAACTTTACCTCAAACGCCTTGTTGTCGGCGGTTTTGAAGCTGTTTTTGAAATCAACCGTAACTTTAGAAATGAAGGTATGGATCAAACCCATAACCCTGAATTTACGATGATCGAATTTTACTGGGCATACCATAATTACCATGATTTGATGCATTTAACCGAAGAGATGTTCGATGTATTGCTTAAAAAACTCAAACTTCCACGTAAACTTCCTTATGGTGAAATGGAGATTGATTTTTCAAAACCATTCCGCAAAATTGCCTTTAGAGCAGCCCTCAGTGAAATTGGTGGCGTTCCTGATGAGATTTTAGATAATCGTGCTCAAATTATCAAGTATATTACCGACAAAGGCTTGAACGTTGAAGCAAACCTTAGTCTTGGTAAACTCTATGAAGAACTGTTTGATCTTTTTGTCGAAGAGAAACTTATCAATCCTACCTTTATTATTGATTACCCTATTGAAATTAGTCCACTCGCTCGTAGAAGTGAAGAAAATCCAAACATTGCAGAGCGCTTTGAGCTCTTCATTGCGGGGCGAGAGATCGCCAATGGATTTAATGAACTCAATGATCCTCTGGATCAATACGAACGATTTGCAAAACAGTTGCAAGCTAAAAATGCAGGTGATGATGAAGCCCATGAGATGGATGAAGATTACGTCTACGCTCTAGGCTATGGCTTGCCACCAACAGCGGGACAAGGACTAGGAATTGATCGTTTGACGATGCTTTTAACCAATGAGCAATCGATCAAAGATGTTATTCTTTTCCCAGCGATGAAACCGCTGAATGACAATGATGAACAAACACAAAAAGATGAGGAATAAAAATGAGTATTTTAAAAACTGTTGACCCTGTTGTTTATGACTTAACCGTAAAAGAGTTGCACCGCCAATGTGACCATTTGGAAATGATTGCCAGTGAAAATTTTACCTACCCCGCTGTTATGGAAGCAATGGGAAGTGTCTTTACAAACAAATACGCTGAGGGTTATCCAGGTAAACGCTACTACGGTGGTTGTGAATTTGCGGACGCTGTTGAGCAACTTGCGATTGACAGAGTCTGTAAACTTTTCGGATGTACCTATGCCAATGTTCAACCAAACTCCGGTAGCCAAGCCAATCAAGGTGTTTACCAAGCCCTTCTTAATCCTTATGACAAAATTTTAGGTATGGATTTAAGCCACGGTGGTCACTTAACGCACGGTGCCAAAGTGAGTAGTTCAGGTAAAACCTATTCAAGTTTCTTCTATGGTGTTGAGCTTGATGGTCGCATTAATTATGACAAAGTAAGAGAAATTGCCAATATCGTTAAACCTAAAATGATCGTGTGTGGCGCAAGTGCATACCCAAGAGAGATTGATTTTGCAAAATTTAGAGAGATCGCAGACGAAGTGGGCGCTTACCTTTTTGCTGACATCGCACATATTGCTGGTTTAGTCGCAGGTGGTGAGCATCCAAGTCCATTCCCTCACTGTCATGTGGTTAGTTCGACAACACACAAAACGCTTCGCGGCGCACGTGGCGGTATTATCCTTACCAATGACGAAGAGATCGCTAAAAAAGTCAATAGCGCGATCTTCCCAGGAATTCAAGGTGGTCCATTAGTACACGTCATTGCAGCCAAAGCGGTTGGTTTTGCAGAAAACTTGAAACCTGAGTGGACAACGTATGCAAAACAAGTACGTGCCAATGCTAAAGTTTTGGCAGATGTTCTCATCAAACGTGGCTATGACATCGTGAGTGGTGGCACAGACAACCATCTTGTTCTTGTCTCTTTCTTGAACAAAGAATTTAGCGGTAAAGAGGCTGACCTTGCTCTTGGTCGCGCAGGTATTACGGTCAATAAAAACACCGTTCCTGGCGAAACACGAAGCCCTTTTGTCACCAGTGGTGTTCGCATTGGCTCACCCGCACTTACAGCGCGTGGTATGAAAGAGAAAGAGTTTGAAATTATTGCGAATAAAATCGCTGATGTGTTAGACAATATCAACGATGAAGCTTTACATGTAAAGATCAAAGATGAGATGAAAGCGCTAGCAAGCAACTTCATCATCTATGACAGACCAACCTACTAAGGGAAACTATGTACAATATTGATGTCTCTCTCATTAAAATGATTACCGATCACTATTGGATTAAACGTGACAACATTGTCCAAAAGATCGATTTTGGCGGGAGAGTCTTTTTTGATAAGTATGAGCGTATTGATCAGCCATTGAGCAACAGTATCATCAAAGATCATCTTGATGGCAAAATTACCGTTGCTCACTCTTTGATTAACCGTTTTGATAAGGTCGAAAATATTGTTTTTGACTATAATGGAAGAAATACCGAGCGATTTTGGCATAGGGCACAACTTTTGCTTAGAGAAGAGGGATTCATCAATTTTACTGCGTATAAAAGTAAAACGGAGGGTCATCTACATCTGTATGTTCATAAAGGTCATACTACCTTGCAAGAGGGGTATCAGATCGCTAAAATGCTCTCGGCAAAGCTTTCTCAAAAGCTTCCGCGCGAGTGGAGGATGTTCCCAACACAGGAGCTTCCAAAAGAGTTTAACATTTTGGCACTGCCTTATGACTTGTACCAAAAAGAGCGAGGCGCTTCTTGGTCGAAGCATATGTAGTATAACATCATTCTAAGGAGAACCGATGGAAAATAGAAATGAGCTCAGTGATATTGTCTTAGAAAAAGGAGACAGTAAAACCGTTAAAATGAAACGAATCCTTATTTTAGTTGCTTTTTTAATTCTTGTATTTCTTGTTGCACTCGCAAGTATGAAATTAGCAAACAAAGATCAAGGCAAAGATGCATCTAAACTGATTTTACCGCCAGAACCAACACAAGAGACACAAGTTCCTAAAGATGACCAACTCTTTAAGCAAGTACCAATTATTGAAGAGAACCCTAAAAAAGAGAGTTTTGAAGATATGATCAAAACCCTTAAAGAAAAAGAAGCTCAAAAGCAAGAAGAAGCAAAAGGCACTGATGCAAAAACAAAAGAGACAACAGTCCCAGTTACTGCTCCAGTCAAAGAAGCAACACCAACGAAAACAGTCAAAGAAGAACCTAAAAAAGAGGCTGCGAAACCTCAGCCAATGCTTCGTAGTACCGAAGTTACATCTAGTACACCGACTGCTCCTTCTAGCGGAAATGCCGATGCGGGGATTTATGTTCAAGTAGGCGCTGTTGCAACTGCACCTGATGCAAAACAACTCAACGACATCAAATCCAAAGGGTTTGAATACAAACTTTATACCACCGTTGTCAATGGCAATAAAGTGACAAAAATTCTTATTGGACCATACGCTAAATCAAGTGATGCAGAAAGTGCTCTTGTTCTTATTCGCTCTAGTGTCAACAAAAACGCATTTATTTACAGGGTGAAGTAAGGTGCTAAACTCTCGTAAAATTCTTTTCGATCAGCTCACTCCGATTACGATTTTTGCAAAGTTGCAAAGTTATTTTTCGGGTGAGCTCTGCTTTTTATTTGAAAGTGCCATCAATAACAACGATGGCAACTTTAGTTTTCTCTTTATTGGCGCACGTGAACGCATTATCCACCAACACGATAAAAGTACGCACATCGATGAAAATGGAATCTCCCACGATCTTGGAAACAACCCTTTTACCTATCTAAAAAAACGCTATGCAGAGATTGATAAAACACGCTACCAAAACCAAGCCAAAGAGCTAGGTGTTGGCTTTGTCGATGGGTTTATCGGCTACATCGGATATGATGCCGTCAAAATTTTTGAGCCACGTTTAAGATCTCACATGGATCCGCTCGAAGATGAGATAAACATCCCTGACATTGATCTTATGCGACCAAAACTGGTCTGTACTTTTTCACACAAGACCAATACGCTCGTACTCACAACGTTTGTTCCAGAGATTGCGGCACAAATGGATAAGATCGAGGGGGCACTTAAAGAGCCTCATGTTTATATTCCTATTCAAACAGCGCATGTCGATAAATCTAAAGGAAATTTTGCTTTTTCAAAAGAACATTTTTTTGAGATGGTAAACAAATCCAAAGAGATGATTCGCAGTGGTGATGTCTTTCAGATTTTGATGTCAAACCGTTTCACCCAATACACAAAAATTGATCGCCTCAGTTTTTATCGTATTTTGCGCCAGAAAAATCCATCGCCTTATATGTTTTACCTCTCTTATCCAAAGTTTGCCATCATTGGCAGCTCTCCTGAGGTCATGATAGGGCTTAAAGATGGACACATTTTACTTCGTCCAATTGCTGGAACACGCAAACGTGGCTCTACCTATGAGAAAGACCAAGCCTACGAAAAAGAGATGCTCAGTGATGAGAAAGAACGAGCAGAGCATTTAATGCTCATCGATCTTGGACGCAACGACCTTGGACGCGTCGCCAAAGTGGGAAGTGTGAAAGTGAAAGAGATGATGCGTGTGGAGCGTTACTCACACGTCATGCACATGGTGAGTGACATTGAAGCAACACTCGATGCAAAACATGACATGTTCGACCTTTTTGCGGCTACCTTTACTGCTGGAACGATGACAGGAACACCCAAAATTCGCGCGATGGAACTTATTAGCGATTTTGAAGGCATTAAACGAAGTTTCTACAGTGGTGCGGCAGGTTATTTTGGATTTGATGGCAATATGGACAGCTGTATTATGATTCGTACCGCGTACTTGGATGACGAAAAGATTATTTTCCAAGCAGGTGCTGGCATTGTTGCCGATAGCCAACCCGAGCTTGAATACTTGGAAGTAACCAATAAACTAGGAGCCATGACTAGCTCTTTAGATGATCTTAAAGAGTAGCTTTTAATATGTTACTCTTTAGTATTTTTGGCTACCCCGTTGCACACTCCATCTCTCCTCGTCTACACAATACCGTCTTACAAGCACTTAAACTTGATGGTTGTTATATTCGAAAAGCCATCACAGAGCCTGAAAAACTTCTTTCTACTTTTCATGCAATGGGGCTTTCTGGCGCTAATGTAACAGTGCCTCATAAAGAAACAGCCTTTGCTCAATGCGATGAAGTACGGGGCATTGCTAAAGAGATTGGTGCAGTGAATACCTTGGTGAAAGAAGGGTCTCGTGTCATTGGATACAACACGGATGCCGAAGGGTTTTTTGAAGCGATTAAAAGTTTTGGATACATTCGAAATGCCCTTATTTTAGGCGCAGGAGGAACAGCTAAAGCAATTGCTGTGATTTTAAAAGAACGCGACATTGAAGTCACAATTTTGAACCGTTCCGCTTCCAGACTTGCCTTTTTTGAGGCAAAAGGCTTTACATGTAAAACATGGGAAACCTTCACTCCTATGCCTTATGACCTCATCATCAATACCACGTCTGCTGGTTTAAAAGATGAAGAGTATCCGTGCGATAAAGAGCTTTTAAAAAGCATTTTTAAAGAATCAAAGTATGCTTTTGATGTTATTTATAACAAACCAACGCCATTTTTAGATCTGGCACGAAGCTGTCATCTTACCTGTAAAGATGGTAAAGAGATGCTTTTGTACCAAGGTGTACTTGCTTTCAATCTTTTTTTCTCACAACATTACGACTTTAAAACCATCGAATCTTTGATGCGTCCCGCTTTTGAACTCTAAATCTTTCTAAAGGAGAGCTCGTGCAGCTCGAAAAAACACTGGGTAACCCTTATGCGCATGATTATCAACTCCTCATTAAAAATATTCTAAACGCTCCCATCTATTTTGATCCGAACCAAGAGATCGTTTACCGTGGCGAAAAACGTTTCACCTATGCTACTTTTAAAAAACGTGTTCACAGACTTGCCAATATGCTAACCTCTTTAGGGGTTAAAGCTGGCGATACGGTCGCTGTCATGGATTATGATTCGCATCGCTATTTAGAGTGCTATTTCGCCATTCCCATGTTAGGAGCGGTGCTTCATACCATCAACATTCGCCTCTCGCCTGAACAGATTCTCTACACCATTGACCATGCAGAAGATGATGTTATCTTAGCGCATACCGATTTGTTACCTGTCCTTGAGCAGATCAAAGGAAGGCTTGATGTGGAGAGTTTTATCGTTTTATCGGATGATGAAAAAATACCTCCAACCTCTTTACATGTAAAAGGGGAATACGAAGCGCTTCTTTCACAACAGAGTGATTTTTTCGACTTCCCAGACTTTAATGAAAACACGCGTGCAACGACTTTTTACACCACAGGAACAACCGGTCTTCCTAAAGGCGTTTACTTTACCCATCGCCAACTGGTTCTTCACACATTAGGCGTACTCGCAACACTTGGCAGTGCCCCAAGGCAAGGCAATTTTCAACAAAATGACGTTTATATGCCCATCACGCCAATGTTTCATGTCCATGCGTGGGGACTCCCTTATGTTGCAACGATGCTAGGTGTCAAGCAAGTTTACCCAGGGCGATATATGCCAGACCTCTTATTAGAACTTATCGACAAAGAAAAGGTCACCTTCTCGCACTGTGTTCCAACCATCATGCACATGCTCTTTAATTCCCCCAAAATAAATGAAGTCAATCTCAAAGGATGGAAAGTTATTATCGGAGGAGCGGCACTTCCAAAAGCGATGTGTAAAGAGGCTCTTAAAAGAGGGATTGATATGTTCACAGGGTATGGCATGAGTGAGACCTGCCCAATTTTGAGCCTTGCACAGCTTACACCTGATATGCTTGAGCTAGATTGCGATGCACAAAGCGACATCCGCATTAAGACAGGTCGTCCTATGGGGCTTGTTGAAATGCAAATCGTAGACGAGCAAATGACACCTCTTCCAAGAGATGGCATCAGCACAGGTGAGATTGTTGTACGTTCTCCATGGCTAACACAAGGCTATTTCAAAGACCAAAAAAATTCTGAGATACTTTGGCATGGAGGGTATCTGCATACGGGAGATATGGCAAATGTCGATGAAAAAGGCTATATCAAGATCACCGATCGCGTCAAAGACATCATCAAAGTGGGTGGTGAATGGGTTTCATCTTTGGAGCTCGAAGATATTATTAACCAACATCCGCATGTCAAAGAAGTTGCCGTCATTGGCGTGGAAGATGATAAATGGGGTGAGAGACCACTCGCCCTTGTTGTTCTTGATGCCAATAGCACCGTCAGCGATAAAGAGATACTTCTCCATGCCAAAGAGTTCATCAAAAAAGGCATTATGGCACGTGAAGGTATGCTACTCAAAGTAAAATTTGTTGAAAGTATTGATAAAACCAGTGTTGGGAAGGTTGATAAGAAAGAGCTACGTAAAAAATATAGTCTCTAAAAGAAAGAAAGATATTTACATGTAAATATCTTTCTTGAAAATTCGCAAACCGTATAAAAGGGACTATGACTCTTTTTTTCCTATCCTTTTTGATTTTAGGAAACACCCTCTTATTTGCTATCGCCATCTTTGATCAAAAAATGTTGTTCTTTGTAAGACAACATTGCGAATTTTATGTTACACTAATACAATTATAGGTGTGACATTTCAAAGCAGAGAGCTCAAATGAATTTATTTTCAACACTATTTCATACTTTATTTTCATCAGATAGCACATATAATGCACTGTATAGATTTTTTGATGAAAGTAACTCAATCATGTTACTGATTGATCCAGAAAGTGGTGAAATCATCAATGCAAATCATGCGGCATCACACTATTATGGTTATGCACTCGATCAACTAGTAGGTATGTCTATCTCTTCGTTTAACATACTTCCACATGAGGAAGTCAAACAAGAACGCCAACGTGCCCTTACGGAAGAACGCAACTATTTTAATTTCAAACACCGCATTGCCAATGGTGAAATCAGAGATGTTGAAGTTTATTCAACTCCTATCAATCTTGATGATAGAAAAGTTCTTTTTTCCATTATTCATGATATAACAGAGCGTAAAAAAGCAGAAGCACACCTGCAAGAAGTCAATGAAAATCTTGCTAAACAAGAATTAATCTTTAAACAGATCATGGATACATCCAGCGTTGCCATCTTTTTAGTCAACTTACAAGGATTCATTACCCATGCCAATCAACGCATGGCAGAGATGTTCTTGTACCCTCTTGACGAGCTTATCGGCAAAGAGTATGTTGAACTCATCCATAGTTCTGAAAAAGAGATTGCTCGCCAAAAAATGCTTGCACTTTTAAGCAGTAAAATTCCCTCAGTAGATCTCGAACGCATCTACTGTCGTTTCGATGGAAGCAATTTTTGGGGTCGCCTTACAGGAAAACGTTTTTATGATACGAAGGGCATAGAGATAGGCCTTGTTGGTGTCATCGCCGATATTGACGAAAGTAAATATATTCAGCAATGTGAGCAGCATCATAAACAAATTCTCCAAATGATTGCACTCAAATCACCGCTTTACACCATTTTACATGTCATGATAGGAGATATTGAATCTATTCATCATCAACGCGTTGGCTGTAGCATTGTACTTTTTGATGAAACAAATCATAAACTCATCCTTGGAGCGACCTCAAATGAGCTACAACTTTTAAGCACAACGCTTATTGAAGCATCATCTAACAATGCACTTTTTTTACAAAATTTACTTCACCTTCCCAGTAAGCCAACACTCTTTAGTACACTAGCTGA
The DNA here is from genome assembly GCF_025770725.1 of Sulfurospirillum oryzae. Lineage (NCBI taxonomy): Bacteria > Pseudomonadati > Campylobacterota > Epsilonproteobacteria > Campylobacterales > Sulfurospirillaceae > Sulfurospirillum > Sulfurospirillum oryzae. The sequence continues at coordinate 276,740 of NZ_JANZKZ010000001.1, forward strand.
AAACAGATGGTGGAGTGAAAATATCGAATGTCCTCCCTCTCATGATAACGAAAATTGTTGGGTAAATCCGATTGTCTCTGCATTTGGTAAGCCATTAGGCCTCTTAATTATTTGCTCATTAAAGCACCAAGCGTTGACGCCACGAGAGATTAAATTGGTCGAAGATGAAGTACAATTTGTTGCGCTTGCCATTGAAAAAAGTCAAAGTGATGCTAAAGTACAACTGGCTGCTAATGTTTTTACGCACGCTAAAGAGGGAATTATTATCACCGATCCGCATGGAACAATTATTGAAGCCAATGAGGCATTTATCCGTACCACAGGGTTTAACCTTGAAGAGATCATCGGACACAATCCACGCATCTTAAAATCAGGGCGACAAGAGACATCATTTTATACCCACATGTGGCAAAGTATTCTCACACAAGGAAATTGGCAAGGAGAGATTTGGAATCGCCGCAAAGACGGTAGTATCTATGCAGAAATGGTGAACATTAGTGCGATTAAAGATAGTGAAGGAGAGATTCAACATTTTGTCGCACTTTTTACAGACATCACAACCATTAAAGAGCATGAAAAAAAACTAGAACACATGGCACACCACGATGCGCTTACCTCTCTTCCAAACCGTGTATTGCTATGGGATAGGATTCATCAAGCGATTGCAGAAGCACAACGTTATAACACCTATCTTGCCTTACTTTACATTGATCTTGATGGCTTTAAAGAGATTAATGACACGTATGGTCACAGTATTGGCGATGAGCTTTTGATTACCATTTCTCAGCGTATTAGCGCATTGTTACGCAAAAATGAAACGATTGCACGCCTAGGTGGGGATGAATTTGTTGCACTGCTAACCGATTTAAAGAAACCCGAAGAGTGCATTTCAATTCTTGAGCGAATTTTAGAAGCCATGAGAGAAGTTATTGTGATTCATGGCATTGATTTGTATGTTTCAGCGAGCATTGGCGTGAGTTTTTATCCTAAAGACACTATCGATGCAGAAAAGCTTGTCTTACATGCAGACAAAGCTATGTATCGTGCCAAGCAATCAGGAAAAAATCGTTATCAGTTCTTTAACATGCAAGAAGATTTATCTTAGATTTTTGTACGTGATTCGAGTGCTTTGGACAAAGAGAGCATATCGACATTTTCAAGATGAACCCCTGTTGGAACTCCTTGCGCAATCTTCGTAAAATGTAGCGTATGATTTTTGAGCTTATCTTCAATAAATAAAATCAAAGCATCATTGGCTAAAGAAGGCGTCAATGCAAAGATCATCTCGCGAGTGCCATCTTTGACCATCTCTTCAAGCTTACTCAGCGTCTCTTCTTCCAAATTCCCTAGGACAAAATAACGCCCATCAAAGAGCTTATGCTCTTCAAGAACAAAAATATCTTTAGCACTCTCAACGATGCAGAGCTTTTGCACATCACGCCTTTCATCAAGGCAAATATCGCAAATTTCATGCTCACTCAAAGCCCCACAACGCTCGCACTTACGAATACTCTTAATCGCACTCTCAATAGCATTGGAGAGTTTCATCGCAGAAAATGTGTCATTTAAAACAAGATGATATGCAAACCTTACAGCGGACTTTCGTCCAACCGTAGGAAGTTTTTCAAACGCATCGACCAACTTGTTAAACTTCTCCAATCCTCGCATCATGCTACGCTTCCTCTTGAAAAATCAATGCTAAACTGATGGAACCCTGCTTCATAGCTGTAACTGACCTCCAAGCCATGTTGAGTAACAATATTTTGAACAATGTAAAGACCAAGACCAAGTCCACTACCACAAGCTTTTGAGCCTGAAACGAACGGTCTAAAATACTCATCAATTGCCATTTTAAGAGCTTCTCCCTCATTGGCAATAATCAATTTCTGCTCACTATTTTTCACAAAAACACGGTGATTGAGGCTATGCTTCATCGCATTGTCCATCAAGTTTTTAATCGCCAACGCCATAAGATCAAAATCAACAGTGACTTTAAAATCAAAATCGCCTTCAACCTTCACTTGCTCTTCTCGTTTTTTATCATCAAGCATCAACAGATCAATGGCTTGATCGATGACATGCAAAAGCGAATATTCTTTCATATTGAGTTCATAGCGTTGTGATGTCAGCTGCTCTATTTTGGAAAACTCGGCAATTAACAGATCAAGCCTTCCAAAAACACCGACTAAACGTTTTTTAGCCGTATCATCTTCTAACATTTCCGCCACAATCCGCCCTTTACCAATAGGCGTTTTAAGCTCGTGCATAATCGTACGTAGAAACAACTGCCTTGAATGAATCAGGTCGCGTATCTTTTTAACCGCACGATCAAATTCATTGGCAACTTCACCAATTTCGTCATTGTGCTCACTCGCACACTCTATACTTAAATCACCACTGGCAAATTTGCGTATTTGTGCGCTAAGTGACTTGAGAGGTGCAATACTTTTATAAATAGAAACATACATGTAAAGCAAAATCAAAAGGGCTATCACAAAAACAACCCACAAACTCTCATTAAAGTTTTTGTAGTCCTGACTCTCTAAAAGAACGCTTGACTCGAAGTTATCGATAAAAAGATAATAACGATCATTGTAAATGATGGAGGAAAAACGACTGATAGGAGAGAGCTTTTGAAAAATAATAACACCACGCTCCAAAACCGAATCACGCAGATATTTACTCGAAACCTTTTTGAGCCCAAAGTTGTTAAAATACTCTTCGATATCTCCTGGTTGAACGTTATTGCGGTACATGACAAGAAGATAATTCACCGATTGAAGCTGACGTTGCTTCATGTTTTCAAGATTTTTATCGCTTTGATGCTCCAAAAGCAGTGCAAAAAACATCGCCAGTAAAAAAAGCGAAAGAAAAAAAACCGCGCTAATTTTGTTAAGAATTGAGTTTTTAATCATCCGACAAGCTTATATCCGATCCCTCGAACAGAGTGGATGTATTCGGGATTTTTAGAATCATCATTGATCTTAGCACGTAACCTTCCAACAATGACATCTAAACTTTTAGAGCCTTTATCTTTGAGCGATTTGCAGTTATAGACCAATTGCTCTCTGGAAATTGAAAAGCCATTTTGACGAATCATATACGAAAGTATCTCATACTCAGCAGGTGTCAGACTTAACACTTCACCCTTAAAAGAGATCTCATGGCGCTTCTCATCGACAGCAAAAACACTCACACCATGTTGCTCTTCGGGTGCCGAACTTTTTTTATAACGGCGAATCAAGCTCTGAATACGTGCGTACATCTCTTTAGGATCATACGGCTTTGGCAAATAGTCATCTGCTCCAATTTGAAGCCCAATGACTTTATCGCTAATATCGCTGCGCGCCGAAGAGATGATAATTGGAATGTCATATTTTGCGACAACCTCTTTGCACACTTCAAGCCCATCCATACCGGGCAATGTAAGGTCTAAAATCAAAAGATCATACTTTTTAACACCCGCACTAAGCCCCAAATAAGGGTCTTCATAATTGGTAATTTTGATATTGTATTTGGCGAGGTATTCACTTAATATTTCGGCAAACTCGGCATCATCTTCTATCATTAAGACATTAATCATTCCATGACCTTTGCTGCTTTTAGTTATTGCAAAATTTAGTTTTACAAGAACTCTATTATACTAAATTTGAGAGGGTTTTAAAAAAAGAAGACCTCCGAAGAGGTCTTAAGGGGTAAATTTTGAACTTTTTATTTACTTGCAGGGGTAGTAGCAGGTGTTACAGGAGCTGGTTTTTGTGGTTTTTGAGCCATCAGTGTTTTAAGTTCAGCACGTTGCTCTTTCGTTAAAAGGTTGAACACTTTTTCCATGTGATCCGCTTGAAGCGTTACCATTTTTTCATGCATTTCATTGTGCATTTTAATAAATGCTTTTTTATCAAAGCTTTCACCGCTCATCAAATCTTGCATTTTTGTCATCATCTTTGGATCACGAAGCTTGGTCATTTCTAACTTCATTTCACTTTGCAAAACAGCTAATTTATGGCGTTGATCATCAGTAAGATTGAGTTGCTGAAGCATACCCATACCACCTTTACCGCCATGCATCATCATACTACCTTGTCCCATACCTTGCATCATTCCCATATCAGATTGCATGCCTTGACAGTTACCACCACCATAAGCGAAAGCTCCTGTCGTTCCTAGGGCAACTAGAGTTGCTAGCGTTAAGATTGTCTTTTTCATTGTGTACTCCTTAAAAGTTTTATGATGAAATCTTACAAGAGCGCTATTAACAAGCTTTTAACGGTTTGTTAACAGACCTTAACAACCAAAATTTAAACTACTTTTTGATAAAATCTTGATCTTCAAAATCTTACATGTAAAGAGAACAATAGTGGATCTAGAATATTATGAAGTATTAGAAATTACCAGAAATGCAGACGCTACAGAGATTAAAAAAGCGTATCGAAAATTGGCACTTCAGTACCATCCCGATCGCAATCAAGGCGACAAAGAAGCTGAAGAAAAATTCAAAGCCATCAATGAAGCTTATCAAGTTTTAAGTGATGAACAAAAACGCTCTACTTACGATCGTTATGGTAAATCTGGACTTGACTCTCAGGGCTTTAGCCACTTCTCCGATATGCGCTACGAAGACATCATGGGTGATCTTGGCTCCATTTTTGAGTCAGTTTTTGGTGGAGGATTTAGCAGTGGTGGTTTTGGCGGAGGCGGATCAAAACAAAATCGCAAATACAACTTGGATCTTGAAGCTGAAGTCACTTTAGCATTTAATGAAGCTATTTTTGGAACCAAAAAAGAGGTGAGCTTTTCCTACAAAAAACCTTGTGACACTTGCGATGGCACTGGAAGCAAGGACAAATCAAAAGCGACATGTAAAGAGTGTAAAGGCAAAGGTCAAGTCTTTTACCGACAAGGCTTTATGACCTTTTCGCAAACGTGTCCTGAGTGTAATGGCAAAGGCAGTGTCGTAACGAACCCTTGCCCAAGTTGTAATGCCAAAGGCTTTTCACAAGTGGACGATAAAGTCACTATCGACATTCCAGAAGGCATCGACAACAACAATCGCATCCGTGTTGCAGGTCGTGGTAACATCGATGAACGAGGTACTAGAGGTGATCTTTACATCTTGGTACATGTCAAAGAAGATGAGCATTTTGTACGCCATAACGATGATATTTACATTGAAGTACCTGTATTTTTTACGCAAGTAGCACTCGGTGAAACCATCAAAATCCCAACGATTCGTGGTGAAACAGAGCTTGAGCTACCTTTAGGGGCAAAAGACAAACAACAGTTTATCTTCAAAAAAGAGGGTGTTAAGAACGTTCATACTCATCAATTGGGTGGTATGATCGCTCAGATTTCAATCCGCTACCCTAAAAAACTCACCAAAGAGCAAAAAGAATTGCTTACAAAACTGCAAGAAGAATTTGGTGTTGAAACCAAACACAAAGACGAGAAATACGAAGGCGTCTTTGATAAAATCAAAAGCTGGTTTAACTAAACCATGTCATCTTTCATAGAGTATCAAGGCGAAACGCTTTGCTACTCTATCATTACCAATCGCCGTCTTAAAAATATCTACATTCAAATTCACCCAACAAAAGGTGTCATCGTCAAAGCACCCTCCTCTTCTAAGGAGTACATTCACGCTTTGGTTGAGCAAAAAGCAGCTTGGATTTTTACGAAAGTAAAAGCTGCAAAAGAGCGCACAACGCTGCCTTCGCTCTTTGAAGACGAGGGGAAAGTACTCTATTTGGGTGAGCCAATACTTTTACATGTAAACCAAACACCTGAAGAATTTTATAGAGCAAAGACAATCCCTTTAGTAACACGATTGGTTGAAGAGTGGAGTTTTTTGATGGGTGTTAAACCCACGAAAATTAGCTTTCGTAAAGCCAAAAAGCGTTGGGGAAGTTGTAGCCATACCAATGAACTCAGTTTCAACCTCAGCCTTGCACAACTGCCTTTAGAGTGTATCATCTACATCGTTATCCATGAGCTTTCGCACATTGAGCATAAACATCATCAAAAAGCATTTTGGCATTGTGTCAATGAATTTATGCCTGAGTATAAAACATGTGAGAAAATTCTTAAAAACTATTCGCCAACACTTTCTTGAAAAAAATCTGCTATATCACACTCTAAAATATAGGCTATCTTGAAAAGATGCTCAAGGTTAAAGTGTTGCCTTTTGTGATAAATTTCAGCTTGGGAGATAAGACCAACCGATTTATACCCTAAAGCTTGAGAAAGAGCTAACTGTGAATAACCTTTGCGTTCACGTAGTTTTTTAACATTTTTTCCAACTGTGTAATGAAATTTTTCTATAAAAGAATGATCTATCGTAGTCTCTACTGTTTTCAAAGCTATCCTTCATCATACGAATTTACTTTAACCAATCCAAGCTAGCACTTTGCCTACTTTACCGTTTAGATTAAATTCTAATGTAAATTTTATCGTGTTCGTGTCACAGAACGCGTCACAGAATTCATTTTTTTTCATAATTTTCATGATTTTTGCATATATTTTTTAATTTACATCATCCCATAGTAATAACTATTTGAATTAAATTCACCAATCTGCTTTAATTGCATGTTTATATATTTAAAAGGAGTTTTTCTTATGAAAAAAAGTTTGATCGTAGCATCATTGCTGTGTGTAAGTTTAACGAGTGCCATTGCTGCAGAAGCTAACAATAGCTGGTTTGTAGGTGGTGAGTTTGGTGGAATGAATATGAAATACAAAACAGCTGGCAGCTACAATGGTGATGCGTGGGATTATTCTGATAGCATTAATTCAACCTATGAAGCAATTAAAATAGGTAAGTATTTTGATTATGGAAGAATTTATGGTGCCGTAATGCGTCAAAATCAAAAAGACTATTTTTCTTCATGGAGCCTTGGACTTGGTTATGACTACCTCTTTAAGAACAGCTCTTCATTCAGCCCTTTTATTGGTGTTAATGCCCTCTATACTAAAGGTAAAGATCATTACAGTAGTGCAATTGATAACGATTTGGATAGCCCAAAAGGATTTAGTTATGGTGCCGAAGCGGGTGTGATTTATGCGGTTACAAGCCATGTTGATCTTGAAATTGGAGCACGCTATATGGATAGTAGCAATGTTGACGACTCAGCAGTCAATGGAGCTAATCATGGTACATTTGATGGTAAAACAACACTTCAATATTATTTTGGTGTAAACTATAAATTCTAAAAATTATTCAATCTTGTCTTTAACAACCACTGTTAAAGACAAGACTCTCTCCTAAAAAAACAAAATTCTAAATCCTATTGCTACTAAAACAACGCCACCAAAAATTTCTGCTTTGCTCTCTAACCATGTTCCAGTCAATTTTCCAACATAAACACCGATAAAACTGATGATAAATGTTGTCAAGCCGATGATACCACAGGCGAGCAAAGGATTAAGCGGTAAAAGCATCAAACTAAAGCCTGCCGCCATGGCATCAATGCTTGTAGCAATAGCAAGGGTAAGCATGATCTTATTGGTAATCTTCGCTATTTCCTCTTCAACGCCCTCATTGACCCCTTCATAAATCATCTTCGCCCCAATAAGAAGCAGAAGTCCAAAAGCAATATACGATGCATAACTGCTCACAAATCCAAGCACGCCTTTTCCACCCAAATAACCAATAAGTGGCATTATGGCTTGAAACACGCCAAAGAAAAGCCCTGCTTTAAGCGCAAGCGATCTATACTCACTGTTCTGCTTAGCGCCAAGACCAATGGAAACCGCAAAAGCATCCATGCTCAACGCAAATGCCAATAGCAATACTTCTATCATTTTAATTCGCCCCAATTATTGCCTATGGCAATGGAAACTTTTAAAGGTACTTTGAGTGTGTATATCTCTTCCATCACTTTTTGTGCCTGTATCGCAAAGCTTTCTGCCCTCTCCTCTTTCACTTCAAAAATAAGCTCATCGTGAATTTGAAGCAACAATTTTGCTTCATCATCCACAAGCGTCGTCATAATTTTATTCATCGCAAGTTTGATAAGATCGGCGGCACTGCCTTGAAAAACGGTATTGACCGCTTCACGAAGGTAGCCAGCGTATTGCATAGCATTGGCATGTTCAAAGTCAAAAAAGCGCTTTCGCCCCAGCAACGTCTGAACATAACCCTCTTTTTTAGCACTCTCCGCTACTGATGTGAGGTAGTTTTTAATGGTAGGAAACGTCGCAAAATAGCTCTCAATATAACTCTTTGCCTCTTTGGTTGTGATCCCAATTGTTTCTGACAAACGTTTGGGTCCCATACCATAAAGAAGACCAAAGTTAATGCTTTTAGCCACACCGCGTTTGGCTGCCGCTTCCTCTTCACCAAAAAGCTTCAGCGCTGTTTCTTTATGGATATCTTTGCCAGCTTGAAATGCATGCACCATTGCTTCATCACCACTAAAATGCGCCAAAAGCCTGAGCTCGATTTGTGAGTAGTCGATGCCGATGAGTTTATAGCCCTCTTTTGCCACAAAACCACCGCGTACTTCGCGTCCCAACTCTGTTTTTACAGGGATATTTTGAAGATTTGGGTCTTTGGAACTGAGCCTTCCTGTGGAAGTTCCCGTTTGCATAAACGACGTATGAACGCGTCCCAATGGAGACTCTTTTGAGAGTTTAAGCAATGGCTCAATGTAGGTTGAACGAAGCTTATACAGCTCTCTGTACTCCAAAATTTTGGCGATGCTTGGGTGCTTATCTAAAAGCTCATTGAGGACATTTTCATCCGTGCTGTACCCTGTTTTCGTTTTTTTAACCGTAGGAAGACCTAATTGTTCAAAAAGCACATTGCCTAGTTGTTGCGTTGAGTTTAGATTAAAGGTTGCATCACACAGCGTAAATATCTCTGCTTTCAGCGCTTCAATAGCTAGATCGGTGCGTTTTAAAAGCTTTTCAAAATAAGCACCATCAATTTGTATGCCCTCTTTTTCCATCTTCATGAGTGTCTTAATGAAAGGAAACTCCACCTCTTTGGCAAGATCGAGCAAGTGAGGGTCTAACATCTCATGCAGTTTATGGTAGAGTCTGAGCGTCATCCATGCATCTTCGCTCGCATATTCACACGCTTTTTCCAATGGCACATTACTAAAGTTTTCGCCTTTTTGCACCACGTCTTTAAACTTGACCATTGCGTGATTAAAAAAGCGTAAAGCAAGGGTATCAAGCCCCACGCTCGTTTCAGGATTGAGAAGCCATGCAAGAAGCATTGTATCGGCATAAATGTTGACATCTTTTAGACCAAAATTGTTTTCAATCACAGCAAGGTCAAATTTGAGGTTTTGCCCCACAATTTTATGTTTAAAAAGCTCTTCCAACGCGTGCTTTGCATCCGTAAGACTGATCTGATCACCAACGCCCAAATAGTGATGCGCTATAGGTACATAGTACGCTTCCTCTGCGTTTATGGCAAAGGAGAAACCTACGATCTTGGCATTATACGCATCCAAAGCGTTAGTTTCGGTATCAAACGCAACAATGGCGTCCTCTTCAATGCCTTCAATGATGTTAAAAAGCATCTTGGTATCATCGAGCAATATCGCTTTAAACCTATTGCTTGGCGTCTCTTTTGGCTTTACATGTAAAGACTCATTTTTCACACGAGAGAGTATATGGCGTAGCTCGTACTTCTCCAATTCATCGACGATGTTGATAAGAGGATTGTTGCAAGGAAAATGAAATGACTCAAATTTATCGGCGATGATCAGTGAATCGTCCAAACGCACCAACTGCTTGCTCAAAAAAGCTTTTTCTCTGCCTTCTTCTAGCATGCTTTGCACACGTGGGTTTGAGACACGCTCTAAGTTTGCATAGACATTTTCAACACTGCCAAAATCATCCAAAAGCTTTTTAGCACCCTTTGGACCAATGCCTTTAACACCTGGGATATTATCGGCAACATCTCCAACCAAGGAAAGATACTCATTAATTTTATTGGGATATACGCCAAATTTTTCAAAACACTTTTCGGTATCTATCTCTATTTTTTTCATCGGATCATAAATGACCACTCTACCATCATCAATGAGCTGGTAAAGATCTTTATCGTGCGTCACAATGCGTACTTTTATATCATGGCTTTTAGCAAAAGCAACCGCAGATGCGATGACATCATCCGCTTCAAACCCCTCTTCGCTGTAAAATTTAAAGCCCATTTTCTCAATCCATGAAACGGCCACAGGTAATTGGCGTTTAAGATCTTCGGGAGCTTCAGGACGGTTGGCTTTATAATTTGGATCAATCGTATGGCGAAAGTTTTTACCTTTACTATCCAGTGCAAACATCAAATAGTCTGTGTCATGTTCATTTTTAATCGCATAGATAAAATTGGCAAATCCTGTCAAAAGCCCTGTGGGAAACCCTTGGGAATTGCGAAGTTGCGGAAGTGCATAGTAATTTCTAAAAAAAAAGCCAAAAGTATCAATGATAGTAAGTGTTTTCACAAAAGCGCCTTTACATGTAAGGGTTAGTAGTATTCTTTGAGTTTGTTAATAACTTCGATAAAAGAGCTCTTATCCAGTTTTTCTTTCTCTATAAGATTGAGAGCAAGATTGACGCTACGCTCACTTAATGGAGCATTGAGAGGAATGGCTGTTTTGACTATTTTAAGCGCTAATGCGTAAGGACGAATTATTTCTGGAATAGTACCAACAGCATCTGAATATTCAATCGCTTGTACCATTTTATCTTCAAATTTCCAATGTTTAAAAATAAGTGCTGTCACTTCACTGCTACTCATACGTACAAACATTCGTTCAACGTCAGCAATGTTACTACTATTGGCGATCTCAGAAGAAAATTGATAGGTTTCGTTATTTTTCACGACCTCATCGGCAATCAAGATTTTACCGGTCTCTTGTAAAAGTGCGGCTAAGAAAAGCATGTCAACTTTGCTAGCATCAACTTTACTGTACCATTGCAACATAAGCGCACTTTGAAGGCTTGATATTGCGGCAAACTCTTCAGGGCTCACCCCATAAGGCGCCATATCAACTTGCAGTAATTTTTTAATCGACATATCGGTTACCAAAGAACGCGTTGTTGACATACCAAAAAGACCTACAGCTTGTGCGACACTTTTTATCTCGCGTCTAAATCCATACAATGGAGAATTGGCAACTTTTAAAAGGTTAGCAACCATCATAGGGTCTTCTTCAATCACACGAGCAAGGTCATTGACACTTGCATTGGGGTCTTGACAAAGTTGCGTCATTTGATGAAAACTTTTAGGAAGGGGAGGAAGTGCTTTGATGCGCTCAGCTATTTCTTCTAGCATGTCATCTCTCTTTATAAATTTGTTAAGATTATAGCGCGGTTTAGTTAAAAAGCTAATGAGGACTAGCCTCATTAGCTAAAAGAAACGATTAACCAGGTATTGCATCTTCAACACTCTCTGGATAATTTAACGCGTGTTTGAATTTTTTCATATCAATCTGTTTGTCCCAAACGCCGACAAAAACAGTAGCCACCGCATTTCCGCAAAGGTTACCAACGGCTCTCATCTCACTCATAAACTTATCAACACCTAAAAGAACTGCCACTGTTGCAACAGGAATGGCTCCACCCATAGCGGACAATGTTCCCGCAAGAATGATAATTCCAGAACCCGTAACACCCACAGCACCTTTTGATGTCACCATCAAAATAAGAATAATGCTCATCTGCTCACTAAGGCTTAATGGAACATTGAACGCTTGAGAAAGGAAGATGATGGAAAGTGCCAAATAGATATTGGTACAACCCAGATTAAAAGAGTAACCTGTTGGAATAACCAAACCTGTTGTTCCTCTGCTCACACCAGCAGACTCAAGACGACGCATAAGTGGCGCCAGCGCTGCTTCACTTGAAGAGGTTGCGAACACAATCAACACCTCTTTAGAAATAAAACGCATGAACTTGAAAACGTTGATTTTGTAGAACCATAAAATAATACCGAGTACACCAAATGTGAAAACAAGAACAGAAACAAGCATCACACCTAGTAAATTCGCCATACCGATGAGGGAAGAGACACCAAACTTACCAATTAAAAATGCCATAGCACTAAAGCTCGCAATAGGACTCAACCACATAATCAAGGTTAAAATTTTAAAGAAAAAGTTTTGAGCTTTCTCCAATGGCTTTAAGATCGTTGGTTTATATTTTCCACCAAATGCAGAAATTAAAATCGCCAGTACAAGAGCCATTGTTAAAACTTGAAGCGTATTCCCTTGAATAAACGGTGAAATTGGATCGTGTGGAATAGCGCCTTTAAGAATATTCCATGCTGAACCTACCTCTTGAGGTGTTTGCGTAAAGCTCTCTATACTAGAAGCATCCAAGGATTCAATGGAGAGATTCATTCCATGACCTGGGTTTAAAATATTGCCAAACAAAACACCAATAGCAAGGGCAAAGGTACTTACAACTTCAAAGTAGATAAATGCCTTTATACCAATAGAACCAACCTCTTTGAGGCTTTCAAGTCCAACGATACCCGAAATAATCGTTAAGAAGATAATCGGTCCAACAAGCCATTTCAATGCTTGAATAAACCAATCAATACCTGGTTTTGATTTGATGGCATTGGTTGGATCAACCATACCAAATGCTACACCTGCAATAATTGCACAAATAACCCAAAATGCTAAACTTTTGACAGTGTAATGCTTCCAATCTTTTTTGACTGTCTTTTTCTTGTGCCCACTTTTCAACGAAGCCCCTTTAATACTTTAAAACCATTTCAAGCCCTAATAAATGCCTATTTTTATGAAAAACTTAAGATGTGTTTGCAAAGTGTGTTTTATGATATATGTATTTATTATGACATACGCAAGGGGATTTTAATGAGATTTTTTAAATAAAAAAGGGATAGAAGTGTTAGAAAAAAAGAAGCCAATGAGGTAATTGTAACACCTCATTGGCTGATATAAGATTTGATTAACCTGGAATTGCATCCGCAACAGTTTCTGGATGATCAAGTGCGTATTTGAATTTTTCCATATCGATTTGCTTGTCCCATGCACCAACAACAACAGCTGCAACCGCGTTACCACAAAGGTTACCAACTGCTCTCATCTCGCTCATAAATTTATCGACACCAAGAAGGACAGAAACAGTAGCAACAGGGATTGCGCCACCCATTGCAGACAATGTTCCTGCAAGAACGATAAAGCCTGAACCTGTAACACCAACCGCACCTTTTGACGTAATCATCAAAATAAGAATGATGCTTAACTCTTCGCCAAGTGTCAATGGAATATTGAACGCTTGAGAAAGGAAGATGATGGAAAGTGAAAGATAGATGTTCGTACAATCAAGGTTAAATGAATACCCCGTTGGAATAACAAGACCTGTTGTACCTCTGCTGACACCTGCTGCTTCTAGACGACGCATCAATGGAGCCAATGCTGATTCGCTTGAAGAAGTTGCAAATACAATTAAAACCTCTTTGTAGATAAAACGCATAAATTTGAAGATATTGATCTTAAAGAGTGCCATGATGATACCAAGGACACCAAAGACAAATGCAAGAACAGAGATAAGCATAACGCCAAGTAAGCTTGCCATGTTGATCAATGAAGCAACACCAAATTTTCCAATCAAAAACGCCATAGCACTAAAGGATGCAATTGGGCTTAACCACATTAAGATCGTTAAGATTTTAAAGAAAAAGTTTTGTGCAATTTCAAGTGGTTTAAGAATAGCCGCTTTATGTTTTCCACCAAATGCAGAAATTAAAATCGCTAAAACCAATGCCATTGTTAATACTTGAAGTGTTTGACCATTGATAAATGGTGAAATTGGATCACTAGGAATGGCACCTTTTAAAATAGACCAGATAGAGCCAACATCACCTGTATTGGTTGTAAATTTAGCAACACTTTTAGCATCCAATGACTCAACAGAGAGGTTCATACCCTTTCCAGCACCCAAAAGATTACCAAAAAGTACACCAATTGCCAAAGCAAATGTACTGACAATCTCAAAGTAGATAAATGCTTTAAGTCCGATAGAGCCAACTTCTTTCAAGCTCTCAAGTCCAACGATACCTGAGATAATCGTTAAGAAGATAATCGGTCCTACAAGCCATTTCAATATTTGAATAAACCAATCAATGCCTGGTTTTGCTTGTATTGCTAACTTGGGATCAACCATACCCAATGCAATACCTGCAATAATGCCTACAATAACCCAAAAAGCTAAACTTTTAATCGTATAGCTCATCCAGTTTTTTTTCTTGACAACATTCGCTGTTTGTTCCACGAAACATCCTTTTCGTTTTTTAGATGAATCGATTATAGTTAAAAATTATGTCTATATTATGTAGGTTTACATGTAAAAGGTATTGCACCATTTATTCATGTAAAAAGCGTTACAAAATGAAACAAAAGCTACTTCTTCTTTTCTGACTCTAACTCTAAGGCTAAAAATTTACCTGTGTAACTTCCATTTTTCTCTGCTTTTTCTGCAACCTCTAAAGGCGTTCCAACTGCGATAATACGCCCTCCGTAGCTACCACCATCGGGTCCCATGTCGATCATATAGTCTGCATTTTTGATGACATCCATGTTATGTTCAATGACCAAAACACTGTTACCCATATCTGTGAGATGGTGTAACACTTTTACCAGTCTGTCCACATCGGCGAAATGTAACCCTGTCGTTGGTTCATCCAAAACATAGAGGGTATTGCCTGTATCTTTTTTGCTCAGTTCTTTTGCAAGCTTAATACGCTGTGCCTCGCCGCCACTTAACGTCACCGCATTTTGACCTAGCGTTATATACCCCAAACCAACATCAACAAGCGTTTGTACTTTTTGATGAATTTTAGGAATAGCTTTGAAAAATTCAAAAGCCTCATCAACACTCATATTTAAAACATCAGAGATGGACTTTCCTTTGTATTTGATCTCTAAAGTTTGCGCGTTATAGCGATGCCCTTTACAACTGTCGCATTTGACCATGATGTCAGGCAAAAAGTGCATTTCTATCTTAATCTCACCATCGCCCTGACACTTCTCACAACGACCACCTTTGACGTTAAAGGAGAAACGACCAACGCTGTAACCCCTTATTTGCGCCTCTTTGGTTTTAGCAAATAAAGCTCTTATCTCATCCATTACACCTGTGTATGTCGCAGGATTTGAACGGGGTGTTCTTCCTATCGGGCTTTGATCAAGGTAAATTACTTTATCAAGCTGGTCAAGTCCTATGCACTCTACACCTGCTACTTTGTTGACCTTTTTCGCACGGTTAAGGTACTCTTTTGCCACAGGAAGAAGGGTTTGAAGAATGAGTGAACTCTTACCACTGCCACTCACACCCGTAATCGCGACAAGATTTCCCAGAGGGATTTTCACATCAAGGTTTTGAATATTGTTAATCGAAACATTGTTTAGTTCTATCCATCGGTCTTGTTTTCTATTTTCACGATAATCAATCACTTTACTACCATTAAGGTACTGAGCCGTCAACGTATTGCTTTTTAAAAGCTCTTCATTCGTACCTTTAAAAACAATCTCTCCACCGAACTTTCCAGCACCTGGTCCTATGTCGACAATAAAATCTGCTGTTTTGATGGTCTCTTTGTCGTGTTCAACAACAATAACCGAATTGCCTTTTTTCTGTAAGTTGCGCAACGTTCGGATGAGTTTGAGGGTATCCCTCTCATGCAAACCGATGCTTGGCTCATCTAAAACATACATAACCCCCGTGAGCCCACTGCCAATTTGCGAAGCAATACGAATACGTTGTGCCTCGCCACCACTAATGGTTCTCGCATCGCGTCCTAAACTAATATAGCCAAGTCCCACATCAAAAAGGAAGAAAAGACGTTCTTTGATCTCTTTTAAAATAGGCTCCGAGATCATTTTGTGTTGTGATTTCATCGAAGCAAAATTCTTTTCATCTTGGAAAAAGGCAAGACACTGATCGATGGGAAGTTCTAAAATATCGGCGATATTTTTCTTCGCCAAACGAACCGCCAAACTCTCTTTTTTCAGACGATACCCACCACACGTGTCGCACGTCTTTTCGCTCATATAATCACCCAGCTCTTTTTCATCTTTGAGCATATCATAGGCAATTTTAATGACACCATCCCATTTGCGGGTGAGTTTATGTTTTTTCCAAAAGAAAGTCGCCTCTTCAACGCCACCATGCAAAATGGATTTTTGTTGATACTCTTCAAGTTCCTCATACGGAATGCGTGTATTAATACCCGCGGCTTCGCAGTAGGCTGTTAAAAACTTCGCATAAAAGCTTTTGTTAAAGCCATAAAAGATTTTAATAGCGCCCTCATCAATACTTACATGCTCATTGATGATTTTTTTAAGATCAAGTGTATAGCGAATGCCCAAACCATCACACGTTGGACATGCACCTTTGGGTGAGTTAAATGAAAAGGAGAGCGGCTCTAACGGCTCAAAGCTGATCTTACAGTCAAAGCAGGCTAAATGCTCGCTGTAATGAATGTGAGAAGTAGGAAGCCCTACTTCTTCGGCATTGGAGATGTCAAGCTCCACTTCGCCATAGCTCTCTAAAAGTGCTTTTTCGATGTCGGTTGCTATACGCTCTTTATTCTCTTCACGAACCACCACACGGTCAATAATAACTTTAATGGTATGTTTTTTGGTTTTTGAAAGCTCTATTTCCTCATCTAAACGTACCATAACACCATCGACTAAAGCACGGACATAGCCTTTATGTCGCAATGATTCGATCATGTCGGCAAAACTACCTTTTTTCTCACGTACCAGAGGGGCGAGGATGGAAAGTTTGGTTTCAGGAGGCAGTTTTAAAACCTGCTCAATAATGTCAGCCACCGACATCTGTGAAATCTCTTTACCGCACAGATGACAATGCTGTTTTCCTACACGTGCGTAAAGCAGACGCAAATAGTCATAAATCTCAGTAATCGTTCCCACCGTAGAGCGTGGGTTTTTACTCGTTGTTTTTTGATCAATCGCAATGGCAGGTGTTAGCCCTTCGATTTTTTCAACATCGGGCTTACCGACACGATCCAAAAACTGTCTTGCATACGAAGAGAGAGACTCGATGTAACGGCGTTGTCCTTCAGCATACAATGTATCAAACGCTAGTGTACTTTTACCACTTCCACTAAGGCCTGTAAAGACAACAAGCTTGTTTTTTGGAATTTCTAAATTAATATTTTTAAGATTATTCTCTTTAGCACCGTAAATTTTGATCATAGGATATTTAACTCACTTAAAATTTTATTGACTGTTAATACAAACATAACGACATACAAGATCAAAAGGGCTCGTTTTTGCACCTTTTTCTCAACACGATGGGCTAACTTAACCCCAAAATAGACACCAATTAAAGAGCCTATACCCACAGCCACACCTGCATTGTAATCAACTAAACCATTGGCAGAAAGGCTGATAAAACCAGAAATTGAGCCAAAAATGATAAAAAAGAGCGTGGTTCCAACCGCTTTTTTAATATCCCAGTTCATAAAACCAACCAGTACAGGTGTCAAAAAGATAGCGCCACCGGTTCCTGTACTAATCGCAATCGCACCGATGACCACACCCACAACAAAAAGTAAAAGTTTTGACTCATTGGGTGTACTTTTAGGCTCTATAGGCGCTGTAAAAAATTTATAAATAGACATCGAAAGAATAGCGGCAAAAAGAATTAAAAGTGCCATTTGAGGTAATGCTTTGACGATAAACCCACTAAGTGCCGCGCCAAAAAGTGCGCCAAACCCTAGGAAAATTCCACTGTTTAGTTGAAGAACGCCGGCCTTATAGTTCACATACGAGCCAAACATCGAGCTAAAAATCATCTGCATCACAGAAATTCCGATTGCCATTTTAATGTCATAACCAAAATAGATCAAAGCAGGTACAAGAATCGTTCCTCCACCGATGCCAAAGAAACCAGAAGAAAATCCTACTAAGATACCGAAAAATGCAAGACCCACTAACATATATGCCAACTTTAATTATTAAGATGATTGATTGTACTCGAAGCCCTCTTAATAAACCATTTAAAGAGTGAGTTAGCAAGGGAAGTCGTCTTTACATGTAAAAGGTTTTACATGTAAAGACGGGGGTATTATTTACGAGAGAGTTTGTACCCAATGGCAAGGAGCACGAGCCATGCTGGAATGAGATAAACAGAGATGTTAATGCCATCAATAAAAAGCATAACGATCAAAATCATTGCAAAGAATAGAATACAGATAATGTTACCCACAGGAAACCAAAACGCTTTAAATTTAGGCTCTATCCCCTCTTTGATTTTGGCATAGCGAAATTTGAGGTGTGCAAACGTAATCATAAACCAGTTAACCATCAGTGCTGAAACAACCAATGCCATCAAAAATTGAAACGCACCTTCTGGCATAAAATAATTGAGCGCAACACATGTACCCGTGATAAGTGCTGAGAAAAGCACCGCATTGACAGGAACACCTTTGCTGTTTAGGCTCATCATTATTTTAGGTGCATTGCCTTGTACTGCCAAACCAAACAACATACGTGAATTGGAGTAAACACCACTGTTATAAAC
Source organism: Sulfurospirillum oryzae (assembly GCF_025770725.1). Classification (NCBI taxonomy): domain Bacteria; kingdom Pseudomonadati; phylum Campylobacterota; class Epsilonproteobacteria; order Campylobacterales; family Sulfurospirillaceae; genus Sulfurospirillum; species Sulfurospirillum oryzae. Next base: position 295,271 of record NZ_JANZKZ010000001.1, read on the forward strand.
CGAAAGTGCCGCTGTTAAAACGATGGCATTAAGCACATGCGCAATAAAGTTTTGATTTAAACTACTAAAAACCATAACAAATGGCGTTACCTCTTTGGTCATCTGCATCCACGGCATTAAGGAAAGAAGAACTGCCAATGCGCCGATGTAAAAAATGAGGATTCGGTAGATGACTTGATTGGTCGCACGTGGAATCGTATGACTTGGATCATCCGTCTCAGCCGCCGCAATACCAATAAGCTCAAGTCCACCAAAAGAGAACATGATGAACACCATCGCCATCAAAAAGCCTTTGATACCATGTGGAAAAAATCCACCCTCTAACGCCCAAAGGTTGCTAAAATGGGCATTTTCACCGCCATTTCCGCTGATGAGCAAATAACTACCAAACGTAATCATCGCAATGATCGCCGCTACTTTGATGATGGAGAACCAAAACTCAAACTCACCATAAATGCGAACATTGACTAAATTGACAAGATTGACCAAGACAAAGAAAAATGCCGCTGATGCCCATGTTGGGATATTTGGAAGCCAAAAATGCACAAATGTGCCAATGGCGGTGAGTTCTGCCATACCCACTAAAACATAGAGTATCCAGTAGTTCCAGCCTGATGCAAAACCCGCAAATGGATGCCAGTATTTGTTTGCAAAATGGCTAAATGAACCAGCAACTGGTTCTTCTACGACCATTTCTCCTAGTTGACGCATAATCATAAATGCAATAAATCCACCAAGCGCATACCCTAAAAGTACCGCTGGACCTGTCATTTGAACAGTTGTAGAAACGCCTAAAAAAAGACCTGTTCCAATAGCCCCGCCCAATGCTATAAGCTGGACGTGTCTATTTTTCAAGCCTCGTGAAAGCCCTTTTGTGTGCATAAAATTCCTTTTACTCTAAAAAATGAACGCGTTATTGTACTCTTTTTAAAAATAATTATCATAAAGATTTGTATGAAAAAAGTTTACATGTAAAGAATTTTCCCTTTTCAAAACGAGCTTATCTACTGAGGTTTTTCTTTAATACGCAATTTAATTATTTTAATCTATAATGTTCTTAAATCGCATATCTAATAAGAGGAATAGCATGAAAAACGCTGTTATTGAGGCAACTGAAAATTTCTGCTCAACGATTTTATGTGAACTTCCACAACTTGTTGAAAATTTTGGCAAAGAATTTTACGGCTCGGCGATTTCACTGATTGAAAATGAGTGTGAACACACATGGTATCTGCTTTTTGAAAAAAGTGCCCTTAATGAAATTGCTAAAAATCTCCTCTTTGAAGACAACCTTTGTGAAGACGATTTGGATGATCTTTTAAAAGAAATTTCCAATCAAATCATCGGTTCTGCCAAAGTGATCTTAGAAGCGAAAAATCCTCACATCGACTACCACCTCAACGTCCCTGAATTCATGGGCAATGTATCGGCTCCTTTTCCTATTTCATTTCAAGAAACCTTCCCTTACCAAGTCAAAAACAGTACCTTTATCATCGGCAGATAATCTTTACATGTGAACAAAGCTACTTTTTTACTACACTCTTTTTTCTTTAAGTCTCTTTTTGGATTGGCTTTGTATAATCTCTTTTCATCATTTACCATTGTCTGTGGGGGTGCCGAACGTATGGCTGAGATAATACCCCAAGAAGTCATTAATGTGGCTTCACGAACCTGATCTGGGTAATGCCAGCGTAGGAAATAAGGAGATAAACGCATGAGTAAAGTACTCGACAATCTTGAAAAAATAGATTCATCTTACATTCAAAACTTCCCAAGCTCTAAGAAAATTTACATACAAGGATCACGCTCTGACATTCAAGTCCCGATGCGTGAAATTACACTCAGCCCAACCTCTTTGAGAGATGGCACTTTTGAGGAAAATCCACCGCTTCATGTGTACGACACTTCGGGCGTTTACACCGACCCTACTGTCAAGATCGACCTCCACAAAGGCTTAGAGCCACTACGCGCAAAATGGATCGAAGAGCGCAATGATACCGAGCAATTAGAAGATTTTAGCTCTATCTATTTTCACAAACGCCACGACGACCAAGAGTTAAACGCCCTTCGCTTCCCAAACCTTAAAAAACCACGCCGTGCTATGAGTGGCAAAAACATCACGCAAATGCACTATGCCAAAAAAGGCATCATCACCCCTGAGATGGAGTATGTTGCCATTCGTGAAAACTGTAACCTTGAAGAGGCGCGTAAAAACAAACTTTTAGGCGCACAACACAAAGGCGAGCATTTTGGTGCCAACTTACCAGAGGTTTACACCCCTGAATTTGTCCGCCAAGAGATCGCCGCAGGTCGCGCGGTACTACCTCTCAATGTCAACCATCCTGAAGCCGAGCCGATGATAATAGGTCGTAATTTCATGGTCAAGATCAACGCCAACATCGGTAACTCTGCTACCACTTCATCCATTGAAGAAGAGGTAGAGAAAATGCTTTGGTCAACACGATGGGGTGGTGATACAGTCATGGACTTGTCCACAGGCAAAAACATTCATGAAACCAGAGAGTGGATACTCCGCAACTCTGCTGTGCCTATCGGTACCGTGCCGATTTACCAAGCCCTAGAAAAGGTCAATGGCATCGCTGAGGACCTTACGTGGGAAGTATTTCGTGACACACTCATCGAGCAAGCGGAACAAGGCGTGGACTACTTTACCATTCACGCAGGTGTACGCCTTGCTTACGTGCCGATGACCGCAAAACGGCTGACTGGCATCGTCTCTCGTGGTGGAAGCATCATGGCAAAATGGTGTCTGCACCATCACAAAGAGAACTTCCTCTACACCCATTTTGAAGAGATCTGCGACATCATGAAAGCTTACGATGTTGCCTTTTCACTCGGAGACGGCTTGCGCCCTGGTTCACTCTACGATGCCAATGACGAAGCGCAATTTGCCGAACTTGAAACCTTAGGAGAACTTACTAAAATCGCATGGAAACACGACGTCCAAGTGATGATCGAAGGACCAGGTCACGTGCCGATGCAAAAGATCAAAGAGAACATGACCAAAGAGCTTGAGGACTGTTTTGAAGCGCCCTTCTACACCCTTGGACCGCTCGTTACCGACGTTGCTCCGGGGTACGATCACATCACCTCAGCTATCGGCGCGGCACAAATCGGTTGGTACGGCACAGCAATGCTCTGCTACGTCACCCCAAAAGAGCACTTAGGACTACCAAACCGTGAAGACGTCAAAGAAGGCATCATCGCCTACAAAATCGCCGCCCATGCCGCAGACCTAGCAAAGGGCTTTCCGGGTGCGCAAATCCGTGACAACGCCATGAGCAAAGCCCGTTTTGAATTTAGATGGTATGACCAGTTCAACATAGGCTTTGACCCTGACCGCGCCCGTGAATACCACGACAAAACCTTGCCAGTAGAGAGTGCCAAAGTCGCCCATTTTTGTTCCATGTGTGGACCAAAATTTTGCTCTATGAAAATCTCGCAAGATGTAAGAGATTATGCTGCTAAAATCGGTGCTGAAGATGTAAGTGTGGCATTAGAAAAAGGCATGGAAGAACAAGCAGAACACTTTAAAGAGAGTGGCGGACAGATTTATCAATAAAACTTTTTAGCCCTCTAAATAGAGGGCTAACTTCTTACATGTAAGTTTAAAAGTTTAGTCCTCCCCCCTAATTTCTGCTAAAATTATTTTGATGCAATTTATAATTTACTAATATTCTTTGACGAAGACAAAGGAATTATCTGTGATAAAAAACATTCTACTGACTCTTAAAAAAGTACTAATTACCTTTTTAGCAATCACAGGATTTTTAGCTATCTTAGGTGGAATATTCGTGTGGTGGATGACAATTGGAGTCTTTTCACATCAATCTTTTGATACCAAAAAATGGAATATTCCACTTACCCAAGAACTAGATTCCACCTGTTATCGAGGTGGTATGGCAAAAGATATTAGAGATAACCTTTTAAAACAAGGTGAAAGTAAACAATTTGTAGAAAATCTACTAGGGAAACCTGATCATATTCGAGAAAATGAATACAGCTACGTTCTTGGAATGTGCAGCGGTTTTGGATTTGACTATGATAACTTGCATATTTATTTTAACAAACAAGATAAAATTATTTATTCAAAAATTCGGCAACATTAAGACTTGTCAAAAGGAAAAATGACAACTAAACTTTTAACTTTCCCCTTTTACATGTAAAGCTTTTCACTTCACCCCATGATGCGGATTATCGCCTGTTCGCTCTACCAATTCGTCCATATTTTCCCCACCGATAAAATACGCTTTGCCAAACCCAAATGTCGCTTCGCCGTAATTCACTTTGAACTCGTAGAGATTAAAGTCCGTCATTTTTTTAAGGGTTGCAACCATCTTAACATCAAACTTTTTGGCAAAGAGTTCTAAGACCGTTTCAAAACGCTCGCATCCTCGTTCAATTTTTTGGCTATTGCATTGCAAACTGACGCGTTTTCGTGCAAAAAGATTGTCTGTTTTACTCTCATCTTCAACAAAAAAGAGTGAAGCTCTAGGATCTTTTTGAATGTTTTTAGCGTGTGTTGCAATGTCTGAGATATAAACGTAAAAACGGTTTGCATCGTAAATGTAAGGCGCGTAAGAACTAAAAGGATGGCTGTTTTTATCGAGTGTGCCGATGATGGCGGTTTGAATGGTTGCTATAAAATCTTTCATGGAGTCTCTTTTTTGTTTTAGTCTACCATGAAGGCATTAAAAATCTACTCCAAAATCGTAATTAACGCTTCAAACTAAGCTTGCCTCTTTCGAGGCAAACCTTGTTATAACCAAGAGGGTTTTGACGCAGCAGGCAGTCCATCGGTTTCTGTAAAACCTTCAAGTGTGTTGGCTTTGGCTTGAACACAGATAAAACGAAGAGAGCTTGTATCGCCCGCTTTAATACAGCGCTCCCCTTTGGGGTCTATGCGAAAGGCATCGCCCTCTTTGATTTCAAACTCATCGCCATCAATAAATAAAAAGCCTTTTCCACTGAGCACCACATAAATCTCTTCATTGTTTTTATGCGCATGTACAAAAGGAACACTCACACCTGCTGGAAGTTCATTGACCGAAACTTCTGCACCTGTGAGCGCTAATGTATCGTGCAGTACAACACGACCAAGAGATTGAATATTTCCACATGAGATAACTTTATAATTTTGTCCTAACTTTTCCATACTTTATTCCTTTTTTGAATTGTTTATTTTTATGTAACGGTCATTTCAAACGATAGTAATACTG